>WJKD01000647.1 GCA_014729315.1 Promethearchaeota archaeon
AACTTCAGAAGCTACCGAGAGTCTTAAAGATGGCGATGAAGTCACAGTTGACGGAAAGCAAGGGATAATTTACGAAGGTTTGCAAAGCGAATTAATCGAAAAAGAAGAGGAAAAGAAAAAATCAACCGAGAAAAAGGAAACTGCAGTAATTACCGGCACAAATGTTTACGTTAATTTATCGTCTCCAGACGCTGCTGAGGAAGTAGCTAAAAGGAATGTCGATGGGGTTGGTCTCCTTCGCGCAGAATTTATCGCAGCTCAAATAGGATTTCACCCTAATAAAGCAATAGAACAGGGTAGGAAAGGCGAATGGATTGATAATCTATCAAACGGATTAAAAGCTGTAGCATCTGCGTTCGATCCAAGACCAGTAATATATCGTACTTTAGATTTCAAAACCAACGAATATAGAGAATTAAAAGGTGGTAAAAAATACGAACCTAAAGAAAACAATCCTATGATCGGATATAGAGGTTGTTTTAGAAATATTAACGATCGCGAAGTATTTGAAATGGAACTTAAAGCAATTAACCGAATTCGAGATGAGTATAATCTTAAAAACTTACATGTTATGATCCCATTTGTTAGAACTATTGAAGAACTCAAAACTGCCATCGAAATAATGAACGAAAATGGATTAACCAGAAATAGAGATTTTAAACTATGGATTATGGTTGAGGTGCCTAGCACCGTTTTCCTAATCGAGAGATTTTTAGAATATGTGGACGGAGTCAGTATCGGAAGTAACGATTTAACTCAATTAATTTTAGGTGTAGATAGAGATAACGAAAATTTAAGCGAATTATTCGACGAAAGAAATCCCGCAGTTTTAAAAGCATTAGAAATGATTATAATGGCATGTAGGAAAACGAATAAAACAGTATCGATCTGCGGTCAAGCACCATCAGTATACGAAGAAATAGTCGAATTTTTAGTAAAGCATGGAGTAACCAGCGTCTCTGTTAATCCCGATGCCATTGAATCTACAAGACGATTAGTTGCAAGCGTAGAAAAAAGATTCTTATTGAATAAAATGAGAAAAACCTAACTCAGAATTATTTAATTTAATTGAATTTAATTGAATTTAATTCTCAAGTAGTCCATCACATAACAATAACTAAATTTTTTTCTTAACTTTAGAAAATTCATTCATTTTTGGAAATGGATTTAAAATAAATTGTCTTTATTTTACAAATACCAATCATTGATTCGGGTATCATTTATGCTTAATATTTTCTGCTTGGTTATCTTTTTATTCATTAATATCTATTGGGCTCAATATTTCGTTTTAATGATTGTATGAAATCATTGGAAGATATAAATATCTCTCATAAATATATTTAAAAAAGATGTACAGACTAGATATTCATGATTACAAATATATTGATTTTATCAATTTCTTTTACATTATTAATACTTACGGGGATAATCTTTCAAAAAAGTAGAAAATATCACACTAATATAAAATTCTTGATGGCTTCTTTAATAACCATTTCTATCGCTAATACCGCTGTAGGATTGAATTTGGGAAACCTTATATTTATGATAATAATAACAAGCTTGTTGCCCTTGGGCGTCTTGTTTTTATTTTTTCATTACGAACAAATATCTTATCCTCGCCCAAGATTGAAGTTCTTAATTTTCTTGTTAGCTTTATACCTTTTTTCGCTATCCTTTAAATTAATTATCCCATTATATATGGTCTTAAAAGGAATTTCTTTTAACCTCGATATTGTTAATTTAAGACAACATAACGATATTTTCATATATACGCTTTTTCGAATGTCTAATTTTTTAAAATCTTTGATAATCCTTATTGTATTCACACTGGCCTTATCTACTATGTTAAAAGAGATTAAAATCATTAAATTAAGAGCTATTCAAATAGAATCAATAGGATTGATATTTTTATTTATTTACGGGTTTTTGTATTTTATTCGAGATTTATTTTTCTATGATAGTTATTACGATATCTTAACTTTTACGGCATTACTTTTCTCACTAGTTGGTTTATTACTAATAATTTCCAATTTTATAATGCATCCAGATTACCTTTATTTAATTCCTTTACCAATCTTTAACTTTATGATTTTTAATCAAGGTGGAAGTCCTTGCTATATTAGAAAAGTAAAGAACTTAGATAAAGAAGAACCTACTCGAGATTTAGAGCATCTAATGGCCGGAGCTTTTACCGCCGTCTCAACCATGTTTAAAGAAGTTCTCGGTGCTGGCGCTAATATCCGTTATATTGATGCAGATAATTTTATTATTCTTGTTACCTCCCTTCCAGATAAAAAAGGAGTACTTGTCGTTATTACAGGTGGTGAAACTGCTCTGTTTAAGAATTCACTTGTAAGATTTGCTCACACATGGCCGCCTCAATTGCTTAATAAGATAAATGAAATTGTTGATTTGAATGAAGTTCGTCCGAAAATTGACGAATTAATTAAATCGTCGTTCCCGTACGTCGTTTTTTCCCAAATCAATAAAACAAACTAAATTCAGTATTTCTAAGAATCAAATTCCGTAGAAATCATTAAAGAGTTAAACAACTATTTATCCATAATTAATGTTATTTTCTTAAGAAAAGGAACTTTAAGAAATCAAGCTTTGTTGACTTATAATTTTGTCTCAATATAAAAATGAAGAATCTTTGATATAAAATAAGAAAAAATTCAAGATTATATACTATTAGGAATATGAAGTTAAGCGTCTTGATAAGAAGTTCAGCAATCGAAGCTTTAAACTTTTCTAAAGAGAATAAGAAAAAATTGGAGGATTTACTTCCAGACATAGATGTTATAGTTCATAACACTCCAAAATCTTTTAGAGACGATTTATCTGATGTAGATATCGCTTTAGTTTGGAATTTTAAACCAAGTTGGATCAAAAGAGCTCCAATCCTGAAGTGGATAGCAGTTCCGTCAGCTGGAACTGATTATATGTCAAAAGACGATTATCCAGAGAGAATTAAATTTACCAATAGCACATTTCACGGAAAAATTATGGCAGAAACTGTCCTTGGAGCGATGCTAGGATTTTCCCGTGGTCTCTTCTGGAATATTAAAAATTTTAACGAGTTTCAATGGCCTAGAAATCAGATTGATAATTATTCAACAACTTTAAAAGGATCCCATCTTGCTATTCTCGGTTATGGTCATATTGGGCGTTATATAGCTGAGCTAGCTAAACCTTTCGGAGTTAGAATTACCGGTATAAAAAGAACCATGACTAAGAAACCCAGCTTTTTTGAAGAAAATGATAAGATCATTACCATAGAGAGCTTAGATTCAATTTTACCCTATGTAGATCATTTGGTGGTGGTTTTACCAAGAACAGAATCAACAAATAATATAATAGAAAAAGAAAGGTTAAATCTCCTTCCGAAAAAAGCTTATTTATATAATATAGGGAGAGGAAACGCAATTAATGAGGCTGCACTAATCGATTCATTAAATCAAGAAAAAATAAGCGGTGCCTATTTAGATGTTTTTGAAAACGAGCCATTAGCTGACGACTCACCGTTGAGAAAATGTCCAAATATAGTATTAACGCCCCATTCATCTGCGATAGCTCCAAATTTTTTAAATCTCTTTATAGATGAGTTTGTAGAAAGATATAAAAAATGGATAGCAACATAAATTGAAAAGATTCTATAATTTTAGTCAACATATCTCAAGATTTTATAACACAAGATTCATATAGTTATATAAGTATATACTTATAAAATTGGAATATTTTAAATAAGTTCCATGAAAACTGATATTCTTGAAGGACTGTCTGATTTTTTTAAAGCGCTCAGCGATCCTACGAGGCTGAAATTATTTAGATTATTAATGTTCAATGACGAAGATAAACTAAAAGTTACTGACCTGGCTGAGAAAATAGGTGTATCTCAACCCGCAATTACTCAACATATTAATATCTTAAAAGATCTTAAGCTAATTAATTCAAATAGAGAACAAAATCGAAAATTTTATTTTATAAACAAAACTAAATTCAAATCCTATAAAAGAATTCTTAATATAATGATGGATATTTCTAACATGAGATGTACATTTAAAGGCAAATGTGCAGAATGCCCAAATAGCCGCTTTCATAAAAAATAACTATCTCTTCCTCTTAAGAACTGATTTAATCCTTACTTTTTTCTTAATTACAATTGATCAAATTATTAACCCCATTAATTTTAAATATAAGTGCACACTTATATAAGTAATCGCCTATATAACCAAACACTTATAAAACCATAGAGTGAACGATTAATGAAGAAAAAAACTGCTTTAACATACTTTTCACCTACAGGTAATACAGCTAAAATGGCTAGATATATTAAGAAGAAATTAATAAATTTTGAGAAAAACCTACAGATTGATGAATATGACATTACTCCACATTCTAAAAGGCAAGAAAAAATTAAAATAGAACAATATGATTCATGTTTTTTTGGTTTTCCAATATATGCTTGGCGGGCACCAAAAATAGCGAGAGATTGGCTCAGAACATTAGAAGGTAATGGAATAAAGTGTTCAGTCTTTTTTACATATGGAGGAGTTGATCCAGGTGCTGCTCACTACAATATACAGCAAATATTAAATGCGCAAAATTTCAATTTAGTCTCAACTGCAGAATTTGTATGTGAACATACATATAATTGCGGGGGATGGAACGTGATGATAAATAGACCAAATAAATTAGATTTCAAAATTGCTGATGAATATATTAAAGAAACATGGAAAAGGTTGAAAAGCGAAGTATATGAAATTATTCAAATTGAAAATCCAAAAATATCTGAAAGAATTCTTTTTAGGCTTGAAAATGATGTCAAAAGAGTTATGGAACCCCCTTCGAGACGAGGTGCCGATTGTAGTCTCTGCGAAGCTTGTGAAAGTCGTTGTCCCGCAAATGCAATGAGCTTTGAAACTGGAGATGTTGACACTGATCTCTGTATTCGATGTTATAGCTGTTTTATAAATTGTCCTGATAAAGCATTGAAGATAAATGATCTCAATTCAATCTATCAATTATTTTCAAAGTTGGAAAGATTAGGTGTGGATGAAAGTACTGTTTATAGCAAATACTATATATAATAAGAAAAGGAGATAAAAAAGTATGGAAAATCTAAAAGACAAACCAATGAAGAATATAGGATTTAGATTTATGTCTGCGTTTTTTGTTCTAAGAGATCTATTCTCTGATCCTATGAAAAAAATTATTAAAGCTAAAGTGAAAAAGGGAGATTTCGTTTTAGATTATGGATGTGGTCCAGGTAGTTTTTCGGTCACAGCAGCTAAAGTCGTTGGAGATTTAGGTAAGGTTTATGCCGCAGATATCCAACCCTTATCTGCTGAAAAAGTTCTAAATAAAGCTGAAAAAGAGGGACTTAATAATATTGAAACGATAACGACAGATTGTGATACAGGTCTTCACAATAATTCGATTGATGTTATTTTATGTTTTGATATGTTCCATATGTTAAGCGATCAAAGACAGATCTTAGAAGAATTCGGTCGAATTTTAAAACCAGACGGGATTCTGTCATTAGACGATCATCATATGAAAGAAATTGAATCGAAAGTTATAGAGACAGGATTATTCAAAATCAATGAAAAAATAGACAAGACCTACAATTTTAGAAAAAATATCTAATTCTCTTTCTTATCTTTTATTCTTTTTTCGTTTTAATTGTTTTAGAGATGTCACATTCATCTATGTTCAAACAAATTATTTATATATGAGTATTCTTTAATCTTAGATAATAATCTCAATATGATTTAAAGAAAAATGTCCACTGATAGACTATTTGTTTTCCGTTGGCAGTGGTATTGGCGTGCTTAGGTCACGCATCTCATTGGTTAAATCATATTTAGATAACTGATTTTTATAATACTTTTCATAGCTTAAAGAAAGTATTTTCACCTTTTTCTGAATGTGCTTTATTACATTGATTTCCAATCTAATAATGTTACACATCTAAGATGAGTTATTAAAATGGACAAAACTAGTAAGAGGAAAATATAAAATGATTGAAGAAAGAATTGAGGAATCTAATTTAGATTATGTTGGAAGTGGATTCATAAAGAATATTCAAAACGACAAAAAAAATCGTAAAAAATTGAAAGAACATATTTTTGACGAGGTTATAAGTCTCATATATCAAAAGAAAACGTATATGCTTGGTCCTGAGAAAACTAAGACTGCAAGATTCATAGCAACTCATTTTATCGATGTTTTTGAGTTATTAGATAATTTAATAAATAAAAATAAAAAAAGGTTATGAAACATTATGTCTGATGCTAAAATATTAAAAGGTTTAAGAAGGATCATCAAAAAGGAAAGCTTAACTCAAAAAGAAGCTGAAGAAATAATGAGAGAGATCATGTCGGGGAAAGCAACTCATACCCAATTGGGTGCGTTTTTAACTGCTTTAAGTATGAAAGGTGAATCTATCCAAGAGATAACCGGATTTGCAAAAATAATGAGATATTTTTCTAATCAAATTAATCCTAATATTAAGGGAGAACTATTAGATACATGCGGAACAGGAGGGGACAAAATTAAGACTTTTAATATAAGCACACTTACAGCATTAGTAGTGGCGGGTTGCGGTGTTTATGTAGCTAAACACGGGAATAGGGCAGTGACAAGCAATTGTGGGAGTGCTGATTTATTAGAGGGATTAGGAGTAAAAATCGATTTACCTCCAGAGAAAGTTAAAATATGCATTGAAAAAGCTGGAATTGGTTTTATGTTCGCACCCTTATTTCATCCCGCAATGAAATATGCCATGCCTACACGTAGAGAATTAAAAATTCGAACGGTTTTTAATATACTAGGGCCTTTGACCAATCCTGCGAATGCTCAATGTCATACTTTAGGAGTCTTTCAAAAAGATTTATTACCTATAATGGCTAAAGTTTTGGGAAATCTGGGGGGGGACCACATTTTTACAGTTCACAATTCTTTTGGAATTGACGAATTAGCTCCAGTTGGAATAAATTATATAAGTGAGTATTATAATGGAAATTTACAAACTTATGCTCTGACAAACGAGGATTTTAACCTTCCGAATTGCTCCATTGAGGATCTCTTAGCAGGAACTTTAGAAGACAACCTAAAAATTGCTATAAATATATTAAGGGGGCAAATAAAAGACTCAAAATACTATACGGTTCTCATGAATGCGTCTTTAGCTCTAAAAAGTGCGAATGTTGCTTCTGATTTTGGTGAAGGTATATCTATTGCAGAAGAATCAATAGAATCGGGAAAGGCATTCCAAAAACTCGAAAAACTTATTGAAATTTCAGAGGGACCTAAAGAGAAATTAAAGTGCTTATGCTAAATTAAGGGTTATAATAATGGGAAATATATTACATGAAATTTTGGAAAACAGGAAAAAAACATTGGAAAAAGAAATTCTATCGATTGGAAATCGTTCTACTTCTTTTAAGAATCAGTCAAGAAAAAATCTTTCCCAAACCATTAGAACTACCAATAGAATTTCTATTATATCAGAAATTAAACCCGCCTCTCCTTCTCTTGGAGAGATCCGAACCAATATTAATGTAAAAGAAGTGGCTGAGGAAATGGAGAACGCCGGAGTGGATGGTTTAAGTGTTTTAACCGAACCTAGTTATTTTCACGGTTCATACGAGAATCTTCAATTAGCTGTTGAATCTACCAGTTTACCTTGTCTTATGAAGGATTTTGTGTTCGATATGAGACAATTTCAGATCGCAAAACAAATTGGTGCTACTAATATCTTATTGATTAATTCTTTAGGAAATATGGAAGCATTGTGCGAATATGCTTATCAATTTGAAATTGAACCCTTGATAGAAATTCATGAGCAAGATGAAATTGAAGATCTTGTGTATTTAAATCAAATTGGTTTTAAAACTAAATTGATTGGCGTCAATAATCGAGATTTAAGATCATTTAAAATCGACTTAAACAATTCTAAAAGGTTAATTCCTCAGATTAAAGAAAGAATTGGCAGTAATATAACTGTGATTAGTGAAAGCGGGATATCTTCTAAACAAGATATTGATATTCTACGCGAATTTAAAGCAGATGGCTTTCTAATCGGCTCTTCTATAATGTTGGCGAATAAATTAAAAGAAAAAATTCTTGAATTGAGAGGTTTAACATGCTAGAATATGTTAAAATCTGTGGGTTAAAAAGAACGGAAGATATAGAACTCTGCTCAGAAAATGGTGCGACTGCTGTTGGTTTAGTATATAATGTACCAAATTCTCCGAGAAATCTTGATAAAATTTCTATATTAAAACTATTAGAAAATTTTCCCAATAATATAAAAAGCGTAGTTATCCTAAAAACTGCTAACGAGTTGGAAATTTTAAAAATAGTTAACGAAATACCCGCAGATCTATATCAAGTTCATTGTTCCTTTGATTTTAGAGTATTAAATGCCTTTCCGAAGAAAATAAAAAAGAAGATAATCATTGGTTTAAAAGTGTCCCGAAGTTCGCTAAAGGAAACAATTAGAAAGATCAATTCAAATATGAATCAGTTTTATGCTTTTTTGCTTGATAATAGTCATGGAACTGGAAGGAAGTTCGATTTTGACGTCTCTTTAAAAATCAAAAGAATGACATCGGGTACGAAATTGATTTTCGCGGGAGGAATAGATTGTAATAATGTTAAATCCCTACTGAAATGTCTCAAACCCTATGGAATAGATGCTAGTAGCTCACTAGAATCTAAATTAGGAGTTAAAGACCCTAACAAAATCAAAGTTTTTCTAAATAAAATTAATCAAATTATAAATGTGGAAGTGTGATGATTAAATATGGATTATATCGGTAATTTTCCCGATGAATATGGAAAGTTTGGTATATATGGGGGTATGTTTGCCCCGGAAATTTTAATGCCAGCCTTGAACGAACTTACTGAAGCTTTCAATAAATATGTGCTTGATCAGAGTTTCCTTGAGGAACTCACCGAAATATTAAAAAATTATAGTGGAAGACCAACACCTCTTTATTATGCCAAGAGATATAGTGATTATATAGGTTGTAAAGTGTATCTAAAACGAGAAGATCTTAATCACGGTGGAGCGCATAAGATAAATAACGTAATGGGACAAGCTCTTCTTGCTAAAAAAATGGGAAAAACAAAATTGGTTGCTGAGACGGGGGCTGGACAACACGGATTTGCCACCGCAATAGCGGGTGCCTACTTTGGAATGCCCACGAAGGTTTTTATGGGAGAAGTAGACATTAAAAGACAGACTTACAATGTATACCGTATGCAACTTCTTGGAGCTAGAGTAATTCCCGTAAAGTCTGGTTCACAAACCTTAAAGGACGCGGTAAATGAGGGATTAAGATTTTGGATCGCTAATTTAAAAAAATATCATTATTTAATGGGGAGCGTTGTAGGTCCACATCCTTATCCTTTGATTGTTAGAGAATTCCAGAGAGTGATAGGAAGAGAAATCAAAAATCAGATTTATAAACTTGAGAAAAGACTTCCCAGTGCAATAATTGCATGTGTTGGTGGAGGAAGTAACGCTATTGGTGCTTTTTATGATTTTATAAATGACGATAAAGTAGAACTGATAGGTGTTGAAGCAGCAGGAGAAGGAAATGACACAAACAAACATTCGATTGCCTTAGGTTTAGGCAGAAGAGGTGTCCTTCATGGAGCAATGCAATATCTTCTTCAAACCGAATATGGAAATATTTTAGAAACGCATTCGATTAGTGCCGGATTAGATTATCCTGGAGTTGGTCCAGAACATTGCTATCTTCACGATATCAGTCGTTTAAAAGTTGGAGAAGCTACTGACGCAGAAACCTTGGAAGCTTTTAAAAATTTGTCTCAACTCGAGGGAATTATACCCGCATTAGAAAGTTCACACGCATTAGCATATCTCGAGAAAAATAGAGACAAATTCAAGAGAGAAGATGTTGTTGTTATAAATTTATCCGGATCAGGTTCAAAAGATCTTGATATTATTAAAAATCACATGGAGTTTAGTATAAGATGAGTCGGTCAAATAGAATTAATCGATTATTTAAGGAGAATAAAAAGAAGTATTTTATGCCCTTTTTAGTGGCTGGAGATCCAAATTTGGATCAATTTAAAAGTTTGGTATTAGCTATTGAGCCGTATGCAGATATTCTTGAGATTGGGATCCCTTTCTCAGATCCTATAGCAGATGGACCCACAATTCAAGAGGCAAATACGAGAGCATTCAATGCGGGAATTAATACTAAATTAGCATTAGAGGCTATCAAAGATATCAGAACAAAGACCGACAAACCTATCGTAATTCTTACTTATTATAATATTTTAATTCAAGGGGCAGAGACTATTGAAAAATCATTAGATAGAACTTTCAAGTTGCTAAAAACAAGCGGAGTTGATGGGGTCGTTATTGGGGATTTACCCATTGAAGAAGCAGAACTAACATTAGATGTATGTGAAAAATATGATATTTGCTTAATTTTTCTGATTGCTCCCTCAACCACGGAAGAGAGATTAACTAAAGTGTTTAAAGTAGCAAGAGGATTTGTCTATCTAATCTCTTTAATGGGTATTACGGGCGCTAGAGAAACGCTAGCTCAAATTACGAAAGATACCATCAAGAAAGTAAAAGATAAAACTAAAAAATTGCTGCCCGTATTAGTTGGATTTGGAATCTCAAAACCGGAACATGCCACTGCAATTGTTGAAGCGGGAGCTGATGGAGTCATAATCGGCTCTGCAATAGTCAAAATAGTTAAAGAGAATATAGGAGATTATAAAATAATGGAAACTAAAATGGTTAAATTTGTATCATGTATTAAAAAATCTATAGAGAGGTTGAATTAAATAACTGCTCAAGCTCCTGACCAATTTTCTTATAAAGAGCATCATTTAGATCTTGTAGGTATAAAAGGGACTCCTTTAACCACAGCAGAGGATTTTGGAATACAAACTGCTTCAGCTTCCACTGGATGCTGGAGAGGATATATAATGAGATACATTATAATTGATAAGCAGCTTCTCATTGAAGGTTTCTGGGTTAATACGAGATCTGAAACTCTACCGGCAATCAATGATATTTCACCTACTCAAGACCATGAGTTAAGAGGTTTATTTAAGTTTGAATATAAAAATATTAACTATGAAATACCTTTTAATGGAAGTCTATGGTTGGCAAAAGATTTTATTGATGGTCAGTATGTCCACATGGGTTTTCAGAGTCCAACTGCTTATAGAACTGTTCTTAAATTTGATTTTAAAAATGGAATTTTAGGTAATTTAGAAGATAAATCTAAAGAAGTAGAAATCTCAAGAGAAAAAGGAACCTGTAAGGAAAATCAACCCAAATCCATGTCTGCAAAAGATTTGGATGATTGGATCAGAAAAAGATTTCATTACATATAGATTTCTATTAAAAAGGAGAGGATAATGAGGAACATGATTGATTATAAAGGGAAAAAGATTAATCTAACGGAAGTTGATGCCTATATCTGCTGTAATCTGTCAGGTTTAGATTTAAAAAATCTAAATGATGTCCACGGTTTAAAGGGAAATTCCGAGATAGAATATCTCGATATTGCATATAATAAGCTAACAGATCTCTCTAAGATTGTTTGCAACTTACCTAATCTAAAGTATATTTATGCTATTAATAATAAGATCTCCATTCTTCCAGAATCAATAGGCAGTTTAAAAGATCTCAAATTCATTGAGTTAAGGGAAAATAATTTAACTTCCTTACCAGAGTCCATCGGGGAACTTACGAGTCTACAAAGCCTCCTCTTAGATGGAAATCCTTTAGTAAAACTCCCAGAATCAATTGGAAATCTCAAATCTCTTGAAACTCTATGTCTATTTGATACAAAATTGGATTATTTTCCAGAGTCAATGGAAAATTTGGCTCAAATTCATGTGGATTTTAGTAATCCTAGTTTAACTGGATTTCCTGATAGTATTTTAAATGTTAAAAAACTTATAGGATTAAGTTTCGTTAAAAGTAATGTGACTTCTGTTCCAGAATCTATTGATTCTTTTAAGGAGCTTAAATTTATCGATCTTAAGGGTAATCTTATAAAAAATATTCCCGATACTGTAGGAAACATGGCACCTCTTTATTATTTAGGATTAGCTAATAATAATTTAACTTATTTACCAGAGTCCATAGGAAATCTTACTTCACTTGAAATATTAGATTTAATGGAAAATGAACTTTCCACACTACGTGAGTCAATTGGAAATCTCAAATCGCTCGTAAGGTTATATTTACACACGAATAATATTTCAAGGATTCCAGAATCAATACTCGAACTTAAATCCCTAAAGGACTTGGAATTATCTAATAATCCCATTGTAAGTGATAAAGACGATCCTATCCTTGAAAAGTTTAGAGAAAAAAATATATTAATAGCAAATTAAAATGAAAAAGGAGACGATAAATAAATTGGAAAATGAAAATAATGAAAGACTTGACCATTATTTGGATGCACTTCAAGCGTTAAAATATATAATGTCCCAATCCGAAGATTATTATGGACATTGGATAGAAAACATCCAAAGAGACATTATTGAATGGCAAACTAACCAGGATTCAAAAATACATCTTGGAAATTATGGAGGAATGGGTTCTTTTAATGACCTTGGAGGAGGGTCCTATTTTACCAACATTCAATCAATTGCATATCGATTAGCAACTAATCCAAATGATATAGAGTCCGTCGAAAAAAGTATGGGAACCCTTGGGCTCCAGTTGGATGGATATCATTGTCCTAATTGTGGGTATAATGAAGTATATAAAAGTAAAATAGAAACTTATGTTAGGAATCATTTTGTAAGAGCGGAAGTTCTTGAACATTTTAGAACTGCCAGTTTACTTGAGTTAATGAAAAAACGACGTGACCTTGATTGGTCAAGTTTAGATAATCAAGTAAAGAACGCAACTCAATTAGCATTAAATAGTAATATAGCTGTAGTAAAGGATCACCCATGGATTGAGACTTGCCCTAAGTGTGGTAAGAAGGGAATAGATATTTATCATTGGGTGTTAAATAATAAGGAGGATCAATTTGTTCCTTATAGTTTAGATGCGAATGCTTTATCAGATAATATTAGAAGTGCTTTTAAGTAATTAAATAGAATTATTTTATTTAAAGGTAAGATAAATGGAATTTGACATACATATTGAAAAAATTGGAGAATTAGACGATATATTTAGTTTTTATAAGTATTTAGTAGATAAATACGACTTAAAGAACCACGCACTGTTAGAATCCTCAGCGATTAATGTAAATGAAACCCTATACAGTTTTATCGCATTAAAACCAGACTTTATGCTAGAAATTAATGGAAAAGATTTTAAAATCTTCGATATAACCACGGCGCGAGGAGAAAACATTAAATCTTACATAGAATCCAAGGATCCCACCATCGAAAGGCCTCAAAACCCATTACCATTTAAGGATAATGTAGAATATAATATGGTTGCTCTAGATACTCTAAGTCATTTGACTCCTTATTCGAATTTACCTTTTACAGAATTGTTTCCAAGAAATATTTTCTACGGAGGGATGCTGGGGTATATAGGATATGATGTTGTCGCACCATATGTGGGATATAAATCCAATAGCGAATTTTCAGACATCCTCATGGGACTATTTACTAAAGTGCTTGTCTATTCTCACAAATCCAATGCATTATTCATGATTGATAATAGCATCGATGATTATTCTAAGGATAAAGATATTCGTTACAAACTTAGCTTATTTAACAGAAATAATACTGTAAATAAAAAGAAAGTAATTTCTTTTAATATCGGTGAAATAGACGAATCAAGCTTTCATTCTAACACTTCGCAATCCGCTCACGCTCGTATGGTAGAAAAAACTAAAGAACATATTTTTGCGGGAGATATTATACAAGCAGTTATTTCCCGCAGACTATATACTGAGACTAAAGTGGATCCTATGGCGATTTATGAAGTTCTAAGAGCGCTGAATCCTTCTCAGTATATGTATAATATTAATTTTGGAGATGTAAAAATAATTGGGAGCAGTCCCGAAGCCTTGATTACTAAGAATAAAAATATTCTCAATACCGTTCCAATTGCGGGAACTATAAGGAGAGGTAAGACTCTAGAAGAAGATATAAAGCTAGAAAAAGAACTTCTTGCTGATCCGAAGGAAAAGGCTGAACATATAATGCTCGTTGATTTAGCTAGAAATGACCTAGCAAAGGTTTCATACCCTGGAACTGTGGATACATATGAATTAATGGCTATTCAAAAATATCAAAAAATACAGCATATAGTAAGTAAAATAAGAAGTAGGACGCCTCTGGATGGTTATCAGGTATTAAAGAGCATATTTCCCGCGGGAACTCTTTCTGGTGCTCCAAAACTAAGAGCAATGCAAATTATTCAAGATTTAGAGACAGAGAGTCGTGGACCTTATGGTGGAGGTGTCGGATATTTCAGCTTTAACGGTGATATGACTTTTGCTATCGCTATTAGATCATTGTTTGGGAAAAATAGAACATATTTTGCTCAAGCAGGCGGAGGTATCGTAGCAGACAGTCAACCTGAAGCTGAATTCAGAGAAACATACAATAAGCTTTATAGTGTTTTAAAGTCAATTAAAATAGCGGAGGCGGGAGGGAAATGAACATCTTATTTATTAACAACTACGACAGTTTTGCTTATAATTTGGTAGATTATATCTGTCAATTAGAACCATACTCAAAGATTATTGTTGATGATAATAACATTTTATTAGAAAAAATTAAAGAATACAAAGTTGACAAGATCGTTATATCACCAGGACCAGGGCATCCTAAGCATGAAACAGGAAATGTAATTCAAATGATTAAACAATATTACAAGAAAATAGCTATACTTGGAATTTGTCTTGGACATCAAGCAATAATCGAAGCGTTTGGAAAAGATCCCGAAATAGAATATGTAGGAAGAGCTAAGGTTGGTCCAATGCATGGAAAAGAATCAAAAGTTTTCCACGATCAGGAAACAATTTTTAAAGGCATCCCAAATCCATTAAATGTTATACGGTATCATTCGCTTGCGGCTAAAGGAGATAATATTCCCCAAGACTTAAAGATTACCGCTACTGCAGACGATGGAACGATAATGGGTGTCCGACATAAACAATATACCGTTGAGGGAGTCCAATTTCATCCTGAGTCTATTAGAATGAAACCTTATGGGATGGAAATTCTTAAAAATTTCTTAAAATTGTGAAGTGATTATCGATGAGTATCAAATATGAGAGATTTTTCGAAGTTCCTTTAAATTATCTTCACAGGTATTATCCTAAATTAAGAGATCTAGGATATTCTTCCGAAGCCGTAGCATCTCAATTGAACATCCCTAAGGACTGGTATAATTGGAGTAGATTCTGGTTAAATTACCAAAAAAACCCCCATGTCTTAGTTAATAAATCTGACATTGAATGGTTGGACACTCTAATTGGAGAAGTACAATATCGAATTAATAAAGGAATGTTGATTTATTGCGAACATATGAATGGATTATACGGAAAAGATGAAACCGTGAATCGATTAATTCTCCTTAGCGAATATGGGGATCTGAGTTGTCACCGGATTGGGGCATTATATGCTTTAAAATTACTTAGACTTAAAGATCAGCGTATTTTTGACCTCTGCGAAAATTTAGCAATATCCGACCACAATCCAGACGTGAGGTATCAAGCTGTAAATGTTTTGATCGAAAATTTCAAAGACATAAGTTTAAAGGTATTGAAATGGGTAATAGATTTCGAAGTTTCGGAAGAAGTTTTTCATAAAATCCTTAAAGATTTGGACGATTATTCAAATAAATATTTGGAACACCTCATTAGAAGTCGATTAGAGTCTGAGATAAAACGAGATAAGCTGGTTAAAAAAATTGATAAGGAATTTTACGGTTCGTTTAACGTGTTGATTATCGATTGAATTGAAATTAGTAAATTTTATCCAGCCTATCGGAATTGATCAAATCTTCCAAACTATTCAAGATGCTCCGAAATCATTTGTTGGGTATATTGTGATTTAATGATGTCTTTGAAATTAGCATCTTCGGGAAGTAAAGAACTTCTAGGAATTATAATTTCTTTTTTTCTTCAAATTCTTAACTCTTTAGATTCCCCATTAGATACTTTTTCTAATAGACTGATTATATCAAAAGTCTTATAATTACGGATTGTCTATTGCTCAATCAGCTTTAGAACACTATAAACTGAGTATATTTTTCATCTATTTTACCCATTCTTTCTAGTGCTTCATCCATTTAACCTTCACATTCATCAATCGGAACTAAATTTAAGTTTTCCAACAAAATATTCACAAGTTTCATTATTTCTTCTTCACCTTTTCCCGCTTTTTGAACGATATAAGGAAGATATTTTCTTACTTCACTCATAATGATTTCATTTATATAAAAATCGAATGGTTCATTGAGAAGTAGCGTTCTAGTTGTTGAACCTTTTAATAAACTCGAGATCAATATATTTGTATCAATAACTAGTTTAGAACGAGAAGTTGAAATTCTCGATTCTAGCGATATTAAAAAAGTTGTAGGAATTCAACCTGCTGCTCTTAGGTTATTAATATATATGGAAGCAGAAAATTTAGTTTGCGGTGTTGAGGACATAGAAAGAATCATCTATTATGGACGACCTTATATTTACGGCTATCCTGAATTATCAGATCTACTAAGTATAGGGTTTCAATTTGGAGGAGAACTAATAATTAAGTCTTAAGTATTAAATATACCCAGAAGGATTATTGAATATGAAATTTCCTAATAATTATTCATTATTTGTATACATGTGAAAAAACATAATCGAGTCCGCTGTAAGAATATTTAAGTTTTAATAGCTAAAACCAAGGTTAATAATTCTAAAGCATAATCAATTGTAATCCATCGAAGTAAATATAAATAGTATGAAGTTCTATACTATTATAATACTTAAAGTATAATTTGGGACGGTTATGGGCTATCTACCATATTCTTTAGAAGTAAAAGCTATATCTTGGCTAATCGTAATAATCCTTTTAGCAATTCTGGCATCCTATTTTTATTATAAAATGTTCAATGTTTCTAGGGAGTTTAGATTCCAGAGATTATTTTTTGGAGCACTGGCTACATTTTTGTTTTGTTATATGATGGCACGAATCTTTTTTTTATTTTCGGATTTCGAAAGGGATATGTATAATAGAACTTTATTATATAACCAATTTGTAGGAATAGGTCATCTGTTTAACTCTATAGGAGTTTTTTTTATGATATTGTTGGCAGAAAGGAATTTCTTAAAGTTTAAGAAACCATATCTTTCGTACTTTCTATTATCAAGTATTTTAATCGGAGTTTTTGCCCTATTTTTTCCTGCGTATATTGGGTTTGTACGAATTATTTTTCTTGTAAATACATATATTTCATGGACGATCTATATACTAATTTACATAAATGTTTATCGAAAGGTCACCGGATTATTCAAAAAAACAACAATGTTCAGTTTTTTAGGGATTTTTATATGTCTTATTGGAGCTTTTATCGAAACTGACTTTTTACTTTCTTCTGGATTGATTCCTCCTTACCTTACACCAATTCTTTTCAGTATTGGGATTATTATTATTTCAATTTGTCAAAGAAAAGCGGGAGATCTATTAGTAGAATTTTTCACGGGTAAAAAAATCTGTCTTGTTCATAAAGGAAAAATAATGGGAAAGATAGCTATCTGCCCTAATTGCCTTGTGAGTTATTGTGAAAGATGTTTTACTTCAGTTATTATGAAAGAAAATGCTTGCTGGTTCTGTAAATACCAATTTACTGATGCTGTCTCATTATTAGAAGTTAGCGAAGAAAGAAAAAAAACCAAAAAAATAAGCAAAGATAAATATATTGATAATAATCGACTCCTAAATATATTTTCAGGAGACAATATCCGTGAAAAAATACAGAAATATAGTAATATTAGCATTACCTTCGTATCTGATGACTTCTTTGATAAATTAGTTTTTTTTGATTGGGTAGAGAGTGATTTAAATCAATTTGTAGCAGAAATGCTTTTTCTCTCGTCTAATGATCGGATGAGTATTTTAGATGAAATGATAAAAGTAACTCAATGTAATAATAACAATAAGAATAAATTAAGGAGCTAATTTCTTTAAAATGTCCCCTAAATCGATTCTTGATGAAAGTAAGTTATATAATCTTATCGTTGAGTATCTCGAGGAAAAAAGAGAGCTTAAACTTGATTCCGCCATACCCTACCTTAAAACCAAATTAAGAACTAATTCTTTTAATATTAATACCGATATTATTATTAAGGTACTTAGATCTCTTATTCAGCATAAACTGATTGTTGAAGGATCCCGATTAGTTCGTTACGATCTGCTGAATAATTCAAAGAGAAAAAAAATTTACCGTTTTATTGTTAATAATCCAGGTATTTTCCATTATGAAATTGTTAAACACTTTGATATATCTAGTCATGTAGTGACTTGGCATCTTCGAGTTCTCAAAAAATTTAGATTAATTAAAGAAACTAATGTAGAAAATCATGTTGTATATTTTGATAAAGCAGTTACCTTATATGAAGTAAAAAAAAAATATTTCCTTAGACGAAAAAAAAGCCAGAAGATTATCTCAACCCTGAATGATGTGAGAGATGGTATGACAAAAACTGCAATATCAAGGACTTTGAAAATGCATCCTAATACAGTTAAGAAATACCTAAAAGCTCTTCAAGAAATTAAGATATTAGAGATAAAAGAAGAGAGTAATAAGACTCTGTATTTATTATCAAATGAGTATCTTAATGGATAATTAGGTTTAGTCCCACAGAGAGTTGTAGTTTCCTCAATAAGGTTAGCTAATTCCTCATCAAAACTACAGAAGGTTACTATATTATCTAAATTTTGAAGTTTCTTAAAATTACATTCTACGATTAAATCCAAACCCCTATAAACGGGTGTTGCATAATCTACACTCCATTTTTCGCCCAGTTCTGATGCTTTAACCACGTAATCCACCAAATAAGGTATCTCTCTCTTACGAAATAAAAAATATTAAGTGCTGTCTCTTTAGGAGTATCATCGTTATTAGTAAGATTTTTTGCCTTCTCAATTATTAATAAATTCTGGCAATGCCAATACTCCGTTGGTCTAAAGTATTCATCCATCCCCTCAACTACTTTTGCCTTTATTAGTTTCACCCTTTAATTAATAATTAAATAAATTAGATATGAGTTTATTGGTTTTTAAAAAAATATTTAAACTTTTTTGTTAAATTTCGATTCTATCCCGAATCCGTCCTTATGACGTCCCATGGAATGTAGATCTTGAAAAAGTTTATTAGAATTAGAATAATATAGATTTCTCCTTATTAGAAGATATAAACACTGGTTTACCATTATAATTTTTAACAGCTTCAAAATATGAAAACCAACATGGAAGAAGGATGAGTAACTCATCCTTGGGATTGATTAGAGAGTTAATTGAACTAAAAATTGCTCCAGCGGCACCTCCTGATTAGAGTAATTAAAACAAAATGGAGTTCTAATAATAAATAATCACCAATTGCTGAAATTAAGTAAAATTTCCGAAAAAAATAAATGTTCGGAAAAACTAGTTTAATATGTGACAATTGAAGATCTGTCAAAGGTTGGGAAAAAGGGAGAAATTTTACCAAAAAAACCACTGAGAGATTTTTCCGGAATTAAACCGGGGGATAATATAATTATTGAAGCTTTACCAGGTCGTTTAATAATAAATAAAATTTACTCCGTACAGGAGCTATTAGAGATGCCAGTCATTTCAGAGGGAACCGCAAAGAGCATTGAAGACGAAATTGAAAGAGAAGCGAACATTCAAGAACAGTTGACGGATGATGAAAGTTAAATCACTAATCTTTGATACTACCTATATCTTTCCCTTATTTGGTATTAAAATAACAGATTTGACAAATTATGAGGTGATTTCGGATTCAATATGGGAAAAAGGAATTAAAGGATATGAATTAATTATTCCATCAACTTGCTTAATGGAAGTTATGTATAAATTATTAAGTGAATATAAAAGCGGTGGGGATATATCTATTCTTAATCGATATTCTATCGCTATACCATCACTATTATCGTTCAATCCTATAACTTTATTTGATCCCCTACAAAATCCAGAAGCAAGTAGAATAGCGAGTGTAATACGCCACTCTGGACATAAGGATATGATGGATTGTTTAATTGCTGCAACTGCAATTGTATTTAAAGGAATCTTAATATCTGAAGATTCTGAGCTAAAAGATTTCTTACAAAAAATACCTGATTCGCTTCCACTTACTTGTTGGTCATGGAAAGAATTAAGAAAAAAAATGGAATAGAATAAGACTTTACATTAATGTTTAAAACATAACCAAAAAAATAAGAAAATATATAATTTCATGAACGTCCAATAATGGTATTATAATGGTTGAACAGAACAATAGATATTCCGTGGAAAGTGTGCAATTCCATCCAGAATCCATCAAAATGAAGCCCCATGGAATGCAAATTTTAAAAATTTCTTGGAATTATAATTCAATAGAAATTTATATAGTACTATAACAATTATATTCTTAGAGAAGGAATGTTTAAAGAAATGAATAATTATGGATATATCTAAAGAAACAGAATTACTCACACGCGAAAATCTTTCTATTATTAGAAATAAGAAGTTAAAGGATGAAATTCAAGCAGCAATTAGATTATTAAAAAAAAAAGTTGAGCCTCTTGAGATTGCAGATAAGTTCATACACAATACATTTGAATTAATGAAAGATGGGATTTTATGTAATTTCCCAAAACTTACAAAAGCGGAAGTTCTCCAGAGATTTAAAGATAAGCTCTATTTAACAAAAAAAGTTAAATCACTTCGAAAAAGAGTTAAAAATTTTGGCTGAAATAAAAAATATATTGTCTCGCCTTAAGAAAATATTTAAGGCAATTAATTTAAAGTATGTAATTGTAGGGGACATTGCGGTCATTCATTATGGGCATGTACGAGCAACACAAGATATAGATATTATTATCGAAGATGATCCTTCAAAGATCTCTCAATTCTTAGGATTATTAAGGTCCTATAATTTTGATGTAATGGAAGACCAATTCAAATTGGCATATCAAGAACATACTAATATATCTATTTTTGACAACGAGAGTTTTTTAAGGCTTGATATTAAAGTTGCTGAAAAGCAGAGAGAATTTGATGTATTAAAAAATGCAATAAAAGAAAAAATACTCGGTCAAGAGTTAAGTATTGCGTCATTAGATTATGTATTAATAGGGAAAATAATATATATTGGAAAAATAAACGATATACCTGATTCTGAATTGCTGGAATATCAAGATATTATTGATTTTTTAACTATATTCCACGCAAATCGAGAAAAAGTAAATTTAACATTTATAACCAATAAGATAACGGAAATAGGGCTTGAATCTACACTTAATCGCTTACTATCAATCCAAATTGAGTAGAATTTAGTTCAATTTCACCCCGAATTTATCTGCCCAGAAGCTATATAACGTATAAATCGGTTGATTAAAGTAAAAATATTTATTTACTCGGGTGAACTAATTTTTTTCGGATGACTTTTCTTAGTTCATCTCCAAGAAATACAGAACTTGAGATTAAGATAATCAATAGCCAATCTAAAAGTGAAATTGGAGTCGTACCTAAAATAATGTTAAAGAAAAGTAAGTATATTGCGCATATTTGAAGTGTGACTGAAATGATTATAGCCCCAATAAGATATTTATTGGTAAATATTCCTAATTCAAATACAGATTTGGTTCTCGATCGACAATTTAGCGAATTAAACACTTGAAACATCGCCATAGTCGTAAAAGCGAGAGTCTGAGCTTTTATTCGAAGAGTATAGGTATTAAGGCCATAAAGGAACATGAATAGAGTCCCAATCATCATAACTGTTCCGATAAATAGAATAT
>WJKD01000648.1 GCA_014729315.1 Promethearchaeota archaeon
AATAAGGAAAGATTAAGAATACTTCAAGAGGAAAAAGAATCTTTTGTTAAAGAGGGAGGGAATAAGAAAACTGTAAAAGAGCACTCGAGAACAATAGAGGGCAAGAAATCAAAACTTGATAAGGAAATAGCTGTTTTACAAAAACAATTGGAATCATCTTTAGAGGATTTGAGAAATATTGAAAGAGAGAAGGGAGATATTGAAGGGATCTTAAGGAGGAGAGAAAAATCCAAGGATAAACCCGAGTGTGAATATTGTGGTGCTCCTATTGACCCTGATAGCATTTTAAAAGAAATCGAGGTCATAAAATTAAAATTAAAGAATCTCGATCGGAAGTTAAAAGCTACTGAAAAAGAAATAGCAAGTCATAAAAGCGATGTATCAACCAAAAGAGACAAAATTAAAGAATTTGAACAACAGTTGATAAAAAATGAAAGAAACTTGGAGAAACTTGGGGAATTTGAAACCAAACTCGAAGATTTCGAACCGGAGGAAAAAATTAAACAAGAATTGAGGGATTTAATAGTTAATATTAAAAAAGAGTCCCAAAAAAGTGAAAAATTAAAAAAGAAAAAAGAAGTTTTAGAGAAAGAAAAAGAAGACTTTCTAACAAAAATAAACAAATTAAAACAAAATATAGAGCAAATCGAAAATTTAGTAAATAAAATTTCTCAAACAACTTCACACATTAAGGAGAAATCAACACTTCTGAAAAAAGAGGAGGAAAAGGTCAAATCTGAGTTAATTAAATTTAAAAACGATGTTATCGATAGACTTCAAAAAATAAACCTTGAATTTCTTTCAGTTGTTAAAAAGATTATTGAAGATTTGACGAGTTTCAGTAAGGATTTTAAGGTTGAAATCGTCAATGAAAAGATGTCAGAATTTAACGATTTATTAATTAAAAAAGAAGCAGAACTCGAAACTAAATTAAATCATGTTAAAAAGGATTTAAAAGAATTAGAAACTGGAAAAGAACAGCTCAACAAACAAATTTTAGATTTAGATAAGAAATTTGCTCATTATGAGCAAATTATTATTATGTTAAAAAAGAAACAGAAAATAGCTCAAACATATCGTGACTTTCAAGAGATCTTTGATCAAATACAGAAAAAGATTCGTAATAATGCCTCGAAGGCCTTAGAAAAAGAAATTTTTGAAATCCATCAAAACCTCACATTAGATAATGAGTTTAGAGAAGTAATAATCGATAGCAGCGATTATTCATTATCCGTGGTTCCTAAGGAGACCAGAGTAGATGAATCTTACCCTGCCTATATTTATCAAGGAGGTGGATATAAGCTAATTCTAGGATTATCTTATAAGTTAGCACTTGGGAAGATAATAGGCACCCCTCCGTTTTTGTTAATAGATGAGCCAACCGAATTCATAGATTCTACTAATCGTGTCAATTTGCTGACAAACCTCAACAAAACATCTGAGGATTCTCAAATTTTATTGATCACTCATCAAGACATTGATAAAATAAAGTGCGATAAAAAAATAAAAATTAAGAAATAGGTGTGCATAAAATGTCCGTTAAAAAAAGAACTAGTCCAATACAAGAAACTGATAAGGTTATTAAAGATTTTAAAAAAGATTTTGAGGGATTTTATTTAGGAGATCACATGAAATTAGAAATAATTATTGACGATCTATTTGAGTCCATGAATAACGATAAAATTTCAAAAGATACCCTTTATCGGCAATTATCCTTGAACTTTTTGAATAAAATCATTTTTATGATTAAAGAAGATAAGTTGAATCATCGTGATTTCTTTCTTGAGGCATTAAGTACTCATAAGTTTTGGCAACCATTAACGAAAATGATTTTAGCGAAAAGAATTGAGGAATTAAAAGGATGCAAGGTTTTAAAAAAAGGCAGAAAATACTATATCGCCGATTTCAAAAAGACATATCTAGGAAAGATAATAGTTGATAAACTCGATTATTCTAGAAGATCAGTTCTTCAAGAAGACGAATACGAGAAACTTACTCGCACTATTAAAAAATTAAACTACGAGATTCCGTTGGTAATTAATCCTACGGAAACTGAAAAATTTTTTCAAGAATAATGAAGATGAGAGAGGTTTTATAAAATGTCAAAAACTAAAACGAAGAGTAAAAACATTTCGGAAGAAGTTAATGAGTTTACCCAATTAATGGACTCGATGAGAATTTCTGATATAAAAGAAGAAATTAATTTAGTCCTCGAAGGGCAATATAAATATGCTTATGAAGCGATGACGGATGCTTATAATGCGGGATTATTTGTAGGTTTGGTTGGACCCGTTGGCTGCGGTAAGACAGCGTTATGTAGAAAATTTGCCTACGATTTAGGACGGGAATTCTACTGGATCACCTTTTCTGATTTAGTAAGACCCGCAACTTTAATTGGTTCTTTTGATCCTACGCTTGTGTTTAAATTTGGATTCTCTCCTCGCTCTTATGTGCCGGGCCCATTTACTTTGGCAGGCTTAAAAGGTGGAGTATTTTTAGCCAATGAGTTGAATAGAGGGGACGAATATGTTTTAAACAGCATGCTAGACGCAATGGAAGAAAGGAGACTTTATATTCCTCAATTAAAAACCTGGCTTAAGGTTGACGAGAATTTTTATGTGATCGCAGCGATGAATCCTTCTGAACTGAAAGGAACGCGAAAATTGCCTTCTGCTATAAAAGATAGGATAAAAGTTTGGATTCATCTTAACTATCCTTCCAAATCATTAGAGCAAAAAATAATGTTGGCAAATTGTCAAGAATATAAATTATCCGCGTTGACTCAAGAAAAAATTATTGAGCTTATGATACAATGTCGCGAGGATCCTTTGGTTGAAAAGCCGCCAAGCTTAAGAACTAGTATAGGACTGGCAAGGTTTGTAGCACAAAGAGCAATCCGCTTAGGTGTTAAGGTTGATAACGCATTAATCGCTGAGTCAGCAAAGTTGATTTTACCTGACTCGATTGAGCTTCGTCCAGGACGAAATATGAATAATTTTATAAAGAAAATTTTAACCAAGGTTGTTGGAGTATCATAGATAAAAATGACTATTAAAAGTTTCATAGACGATGGAAATGTAGGGGACTTTCCTAATAATAAGGTTCTTGAATGGAGACCTATACAGTTCGCAATAGAATTCATCTATCAAATGAGAAGAAACAGTTTTCGTTTAATCAACATCCCTAGCACCCGACAAGCAATAGCGATACCCAAATTAATATCGGCAATGTATTATAGAAAAAATTGTCTTATCCCCGACGATTTTATCAAAGCTGCTGTAATTACTACTCCAATAGAAGACCAAAAAATTGCAAAAGAAATTGCTTTTCGACTTATCTTTCCAAACACTCCGAATTCCAGTGAAAAGGAGGAGCTTAAACAAGGCTCTAAGAATATAGATCTCAATGGTGAAGAGAAGGCTGATATACTTGATAATTTGCTCTCTGATTTTTTTAATTCTAACGTGGATCTGACAAATTTAGATACAGAAGAATATATAGAGAAAACTTTTCAAGAAACGAAGAATCTGATGGACTTCATCAATGAAATTTACGATCACGCAGGAGCAAAAGAAGAACCCTACAAAAGCTTATTAGACATCTTGGATCAACGATCAGACTTCACTGAATTATTAGAAATGGGAATTGCTAATATACCAGATTTAAAAAATTATTTGCACCAAACGATCTTAAGTGAAATAAATACTCTTTCACCCAAGGATGTTATATCTTCAGTTAAGCTTGGTTGGGGAGATGATATATTAGATCAATCTAAAAGTCCTTGGATTAAGAAAACAGCTGAATTTTGTATGAACATTTCTAATTTTGAAAACTCCTTGAAGCAACTAATTAATTACAAAGAGGCGGGTACCTCGGCAAAGATTTTAGAGTACTTAAAGAAAGCAGGTATGGAAAAGTCAAAAATAAAGTCGCTCGCAAACCAATTGATTAGTAAAGCTAATAATTTAATGGAAATTTCAGAAATTTCTTTTATTCTTAATCGCGTTCCTCCTTTTGATAAAAACAAAATCATGGGAAATAGTATTAAAAAAGATATCCATACTAGTTTTAATATCAGTAGGCTTTTAGATAACAAATTTGGAGCGAATTTAACAAATGATTTATTTAATAAGTGGTCAGAGTCAACCACTCAACCAAGCTTAAACGAAATTTTCCATGCGAGAACTGATAATCCTAGTTGGCAAAAAATGCTTGATAAATGCGTTAAAGATTTAGCAAATGATTTAATAACAGCTGATGACCAATCTTGTTTCAAATTAGAAAACTTAGCCTCAAAGCTGATGGATTTTCAATTCGAATCAGAATCTGAGCTTTGCAGAAAATCTTTACTAAAAAATGCCCAGAAAATAGGAGAGATGTCCTTAAAAGAATCTAAAGATCCCACAAGCTTTAAAAGTGTTCTAAATTCCCTCATCTCTAAACAAATTCCCTTGAACCAGCCAGAAATATTAGAAATGGGAAATAGATTGGGTATCAATAATGATGAAATAATTGAACTATTTGGTGGAACTTACGAATTAATAAAATCTATGTTTAAGAATAAAATAGGAAATTTTCAGCGCTATAATAATATCTTAAAAAATATTTCTAAATTAACCAACGATCAATTAAGTGAATTGATGAAAATCGCATACGAAAGGGAGAACTTTCAAGCACTAGGAGCTCTAGGTCATTATAACATGGGAAAAGCATTTCAAAACGCTGGAAACCTTGGATCAGGTGCTCAAACTAAGTTAGCAGAGTCGTTAACTGCGGGACCCGGGGAAAATTTATTACTTCAATGGTTTATGCACCGTAGATCGGTACCTGCCCAACTTAAAAATTTTGTTAAGCAATTGGTTAAGGATGCTTTGATAAAGATAGCTTTAAGTATTGTTTCCAGTCAAAGAGGCTCTGGTGAGAAGGGGTTGATTCCAACTAATTCTTTGCGTACTTTTATCATGGGGGATGACATGGATTTGGTCGATATAGATGCATCTATAGAAAACATCGTAATGCAAGGAAAATCGCTAAATATGATAACTTCAGAAGATTTGATGGTAATGGAAACCGAAAAGGGAAGAGTATCAATTTGTTTCTTGTTAGATATCTCGGGCTCAATGAGTGGAATGAAGCTAGCCGCTTGTTCTATTGCCGTAATGGTTCTGATTGGAACATTGAGAGCAGACGAGGTTGCTATATGCTTCTTTGAATCGAATACTCATGTAGTAAAAGAATTTAGGGATACCAAGAGTTTGGAAGATATTGCTGACGAATTACTTTCATTACACGCTCGTGGAGGAACTCAAGTTCAATCAGCATTGAAATGGGGGGCTCACCAGCTTGAAGAAACGATCACAGAAATGAAAATTTGCTTTTTACTAACTGATTGCGAATTTTTTGAAAAAAAAACTCAGATTAAAACAGAATTAGAAAAATATGTAAATCAGAGAGTTAAATTCTTACTCGGAGTCAATACAAAGTCTTACAATAATAAATATGCAAATTGGATTCTAAACACTACGCAAGGAGAAATGGTTTATATTCTCAATATTATGGATATTCCAAAAGTTCTTTTAGAAACTTTAGAAAACATTGGTTAAACTTCTTAATTTACATTCTTTTTTTTTAAATTAGTAATTGCTCTGAATATTTTTGTCTAAAATTTGGAAATAACATAATCAAATGGTGGATCTTCTATTATCCAAGAATGAAGAAATTGGTCTTTTTGCTTTTTACTCCATAAATCCTTAATCTTTTCAACACCCTCATATAGCTTATCTAATAATTCTTTACCAGTGGGTGTCTCCTCGTGTCCAGGGAAGATTTGAATGCTTTTGTTATCTTCAAATAACGCTTGGAGTTTAGCTAGGCTTTCCAGAACAATTGGTAGGTTCTTTTTCTTAGGTAAAAACACGCTACCATAGTGAGCTAAATCACCTACGAATAAACCACCTCTATTGGTTAACAGAGAAATTGACCCGGGTGAATGACCTGGAGTGTGAATTATCTTAACTGAAATACCTCCGAGATCAAATTCGTCGTTTTCATTAATCTTTTCTACATCTTTTGCCGGAGGTAAGAGATAATTATTTTTTTCGTATTTTTTAGCGATTTCTTGTGGAGAATCTTTGAGATTAGTGATATTTACTGGATTAGTAATAAAATTTCCTTCAATTTCATGAATGAATATTTTCTGGAATTCGGAATTACATCCTACATGATCCCAATGTGAATGCGTATTAATTACTATTAATTCTTTGTTTGATATCAAATCGTCTATAGTATGTTTTAAGGAGTACAATCCAGATCCCGTGTCAATCAATAAGGCTTTTTTCGATCCGATCAAAAGATAGAGGTTGGTAAATTCTGTTCGAAAACGGGGATCAACTGCTTCTAAATTCTCTTTAATGACATAGACGTAATCATTTTCTTTATAAACTTCGAACCAATCCGTATTTACTTCCATTATATTTAAGAAAGAACAAAATTTTATTTAACCCTTTTTATTGTTTTTTATTTTCATTTTAAGATCAATAATCATGCAACAAAATATTTTTATATCAGAAATTTTTATATTAATTAAAGTTAATATTAATAAAAATCAATATATAGAGAAATGATTGTGAAAAACGCGAATATTTTAAAACATTTAACATCAGCAATAGGAAATAATTTACCCGACCTTCACAAGATTCCAATGATAACGAGTAAATACAATGGTAAACTTATTAGTGTTTCACGAGGAGAAATTAGAGTTCAATTTTTGATTCAACCTCAGATGACCAATCCTTTAGGAATTTTACACGGAGGTATGCAATGCACATTAATAGACGATATAATCGGAATTGCCGTAGCCACGCTTGGTAATGATGTTTTTTCGATGTCAATAAATCTTCAAATTAATTACTTAGGTAAAGCAAAACTTGGGGAAAAGATTTACATTAGCGCAAGGATTATTCGAGAAGGTCGTAACATTATACATGCTTCAGCTAAGATTTCCGATATTAATGATAAAATAATCTCTGTTGCTCAATCAGATTTATTAAAAACTCAGATTGACTCGGATTATATTCAATCTCTCTTAAATGAAAAGCAAGATAAATAAGAAGGAGGAAGTAAAATGGAATATAAAAAAAAATTAATAAAAGCAGTTTATTTGTATGGTGCCGCCTTAGATGGATTAATGAGTTTATTAATGACTATTTCAATGTTTTTCCCTACGGTAATTATCCCATATTCTAGTTTTTCGAAGGAATATCAATTTGCGATGGGATGGGCAGCCGCACTTATGTTCGGCTGGACGGTCTTATTATTCTGGGGACATTTTAAACCGATTGAAAGAAAAAGTGTATTGTTAATGACAATTTTTCCAGTTGTAATAGGATTAACCTTAACATCAATGTATGTTGATTTATTAGGGCTTCTACAAATATGGTTATATCAATTAATCGGATGCATTGGTCCATTAATTATTGCATTTAGCCTCGCTTTGAGGATAGATAAATCAAGAAAAGATGTGGTATAAAATGAATAGAGTAATTTTGATTAGAATTGCTTATTGGTGGGGAATTATAGGTGATGCGCTATTAGCTATAGAAATGTTTTTTTCTGCTTTCATGGGATCTCAATCACCTTTTATAGGTTTAGGACTTACGCTTATGGGAGGATCTAAATATCAATATGCTATGTGTTTAGCTGCTACTTTTATGTTAGGATGGACATTGTTGTTAATATGGGGTGAAAGAAAACCTATCGAGCGGAGAGCAACGATATTACTCACGCTACCTATTATTGTTGGAATACAAATATCAACAATACAAGCATATACTTTTGGATTAATTCCATTTGAATTAATGATTGGTTATACAATACAGCGAATAATTTTTGGAATTTATTATGTCTTTTGTTATTATTTCTCATTAAAAGAATATAGAATTAAAAATTAGGTGAGTGCAAACATTGATATCGAAACAAAAAAAAATTTTATACATAAGATTTAGCTATTGGTTGCCTGCTATTTTGGATGCTTTGCTAGCAGGGGATTTGATGATTTATATGATATTTGGTACAACATTCTACCTAAATTATCCTGTTCTCACGCCAATAACTCAATACTTAGCGAGACAAGTGATTCCGCTCGTAATTGGATGGACAATTCTTTTAATATGGGGAGATCAGAAACCCGTAGAAAGAAGAAATATCCTTCTTTTGACAGCAATCCCTCTATTATTGCTAGGAATATTCCTTGATTTAATATTACTGATTTTAGGAAACAAAGTTGTTTCAATAAGGACCAACATAATGACTTTCCTAATACAGACAACATTAATGATTATAATACTAATTGGATATCTTTTTTCTGTTAATTTGAATAAAGAAGGAGATAAAATCTGAATTCAGATAGAAATAAACCAATATTTATTTAATAATTTTATTAGCTTGGAGCAATGTTAGATGGATAAAATCTCATTATTTTTTTTTAAAAAATTCCAATTCA
>WJKD01000649.1 GCA_014729315.1 Promethearchaeota archaeon
CATTTACATTTCCATACATGGTCCGTCCAATCATAGGAGTATTAGAATCAACAGACGAAGGCGTAGAAGAAGCTGCGCGCACATTAGGAGCCTCAAATATGACGGTATTTCGCCGTATCACGCTTCCGAGTATAAAACAAGGAATCATAGCAGGGAGTATTATGGTCTTCACGCGCTCGCTGGGAGAGACAGGAGCAACGATTGTCGTTATGGGAGGAATTAGAACCGTACCCGTTTTAATTGTGGATTGGGTTGAAGCTAACGCATTTCCAGCTGCGATTTTTGCTAGCACTATAGTCATAATCTTTAGCGCGTTCTTAATTTTTGCGTTAAGAGCGGTAAGAAAAAAGGGGGAAAAATAAATTTGCCGAGTATCGAACTTATAAACATTACTAAAATGTTTGACGAGGGTAAGGTGTTAGCAGTTGATAATATCTCATTAAAGATAGAAGATGGGGATTATATTTTTTTAATTGGGCCGAGCGGATGTGGTAAAACTACCACATTGCGAATGATAGCCGGTCTTGAAAAACCCACAAAGGGTACTATATTGATTAATAGTAAAGATGTTGAGGGGATACCACCTGAAGATAGAGATATGGGTTTTATATTTCAACATTTTGAAATATTCGATCATATGACTGTTTGGGAGAATGTTACTTTTGGTCTAGAAATGCGCGGCTACAAAGAGGATTATATATGTACGAAAGCTGAAGCTGCTTTAAAAACAGTTGGATTATTAGGATATGCTGACAATTATCCTTCAAGATTTGGGAATCCTGGTTTACAAAAATTAGGAATCGCGAGAGCGATAGCAACGGGTGCAAAAATCTTAATTATGGACGAGCCTTTAGGATCCTTGGATCCTAAAGTTTCGAAGGTTTTTCGGCACCAGTTAAGAAACTTAATCAAGGATCTCGGCTTGACAGCCATTCATGTGACTCATAATCAAGAAGAGGCGATGGCTATTGCTGACAAGATTGTTGTAATGCGAGCGGGAAGGATTCTCCAGATGGGAACTCCTTACGATTTGTACGAAAATCCAAATAGCATTTTTGTGGCAAATTTCTTAGGCGAGACGAACTTTTTACAAGGTTTTGTCTTAAAATTACTAGAAAATGGTGAAATGAAAGTCTGGATTCGTTTAGGAGGTCCAAAAATATTTTGTCATAAAGATCATAAAAAATTCGATCTGGATGACGGTGTGGTTGTTGCCTTCAGATACGAAGATGTATACCTCTTTCCCACGGATTATGATTTTGAGGGAAGTCGATACGATTGGTCTAAAATGCAATTTTTTACGGTAATATTAGAATCGTCTAGATTTATCGGGGCTACAAAAAGATTCTATCTTACATTGGATAGCGGAGATAAAATTTTATCAACAAAACCGGGTAATTTTGCGGAAAATTTTGTCCCCGGAGAACAATTAATTGTAGGAATTCATCAAGACGACATCCACGTATTCGAAGCTCCGGATGATCTTATGCACGAGTTATCTTTAATGTAACGAAATGAAATGGTGAATACTTAATGGTACAAATAAAGTTAAAAGAAATAAGTAAATCTTTCCAAGATTTCAAAGCACTTGATAACATATCCTTGGAGATTAAGGATAAAGAATACTTTATTATACTCGGACCAACGGGAGGTGGCAAAACAACTTTGCTAAAAATAATTGCCGGTCTCATCAAACCCGAATCTGGGTCCGTTTATTTTGATAACGAGGATGTTACACAACTTAGTCCCGGAGAACGTAATTTAGGTTTTATGTTCGAAAATTACGCATTATTTCCGCACATGAATATTTACGATAATATTGCTTATAGTTCTAGAGTTCACGCACGTGATCCTAAACAAACCGAAACAATCGTTGAGCAAGTTTTAATGATGACTCTTTTAACTGGTAGAAATGAGGCATTACCGAAGGAGATGAGCGGAGGTATGAGACAGAGAGTTGCCCTCTGTAGAGCTCTTATGAATTTGGAGCAAACAAGACTTTTGATTTTAGATGAGCCCTTAAAAGCCTTGGATGCTGGACTTAGAATGAGTTTAAGAAGAGAATTGTTATTAATGGCGAAATCAAAACTTTTAGAATTAACAGTTATACATGTGACAAATGAGGAAGAAGAAGCAATGATGCTTGCCGATAGAATTGCGGTTATAAACGAAGGAAAGCTGGTTCAAGTTGGAACGCCTTACGAGATTTTTTATCAACCAAGCAATCTTTTCGTGGCAAATTTTATGAGCGAAATAAATTATTTTACCGGAACTTGTGTTAAAAACGGTCCAATATTAAAAAATAATATAAATAAGTCAAATCAGATCGATAAGTTCTTTGCAGAGATTAAAAGAAATTCAGTTCCAATGAAAATAAATTTGGGTCTCGAAAAATGCTTCACAGCCTATACACAAAACCAATTATATAATAAAATTGAAGATGGTGAAGAGGTCTTATTGGTAGTAAGAGCCAATCACATGAAACTTCGTATTGGAAATAGAATTGAAGATAAACACAATTCTCTGCTGGGGACAATATATAGAAGAAAATTTATGGGCTTATTTTATCGGTTTGAAGTTAAAGTCTTAATCAACGAATTAGAAAAAATCTTAATTATCACAATTCCTGCCACCTCGGTAATTCACGACCAATTTTTAGAAAATTCAGAAGTTACCGTTTATTTTCCAGAAGAATTAGGAATTGTGTTTAAAAATCCAGGTAATGATGTAATAAAAGAATTGTTAAAATTAGAATAAAAAAAATCAGAAAAGAGGTTATTGAAAAATGAGTTCTTTATCCGAATGGTTTAAATCTCGCAACGAAGAAAGTGTAATAAATCAATCATTGGTACATATGCAGAAAATACTTGAATGCGTAGTGGAATTTGAGAAAGGACTTTCTTTCTTTTTAGAGGAACACAAAATGGAACTTGCCATGAAAGTATTTCGTCGTGTTGAACAATTAGAACATCAAGCAGATGTGATTAGACGAAAAATTCTAAATAAGATTTCAAAAGCCGAAATTGTTCCTACAATACGCGAAAATTTGGTCCATCTTATAAAAAGAATTGATGATATTGCAAATGCTACAAATGCATGCGCAAGAATCCTTTTGTATATTAATCAAGAGGATTTTCTAAATTTAGGCAAGGAAATCCATGCTAAAATTCTAGAAATGGTTAGGATTTCTGTCGAGGCTGTAAAAAAAGTAAACATCATGGTAAATAAGTTATTGTCAGTGGAAGAGGTTGAGATTTTGAATTTAGGCGAGGAAGTGAATATAATGGAACATAAGTGTGATGAAATAAGAGCTGATATTAGTAAAATCCTCGTCACAAATCATCCAGCAATTAATCCATTTAGTGCGATAGAAATCCATAACTGTATAACAATTTTAGAAGCGATTAGCGATAACGCCGAAGACGTCGCAGATTATATAATCATGTTGAGGGTCGCTAAAAGGACCTAAAAAACGATTTTGATTAACAAATAAGATAATTATTTTTAACCTAAATCGATTTTTATTTACTTGAATTTCTTAGAATTTATTGTATGTCTAATAACTTAAGTTTATTTTTTTTTATGAAATTATATCCTCATAAGAAAATATAACAAAATTAGATATAAAAAAAGAGAGAACTATGTCGCATAAATTTATACACCCAATTGAAACGCGTTATAGAACAGAGA
>WJKD01000650.1 GCA_014729315.1 Promethearchaeota archaeon
AATTAAAATAATCTAAATGAATAGGAAAAGCTAATAGTAAAAAATTCTCGTCTAAAATACTCTTCGTCAATTTTTTGATATCTTTAGTATATCAATTTTTAACATATTTTTCAAACAATCTGTAAAGTTTCTCGAAAAATCTTTTAGCCTTTAGCGCCTCTTGCCTGCTTAGCTTTAAGTGATCATGCACAATTTCGTTTCGAACTAACCGCCATCTGTTCAATTTTTTGAGCACACCCGAATTAACCCCCAGCGCTCCTTCGACTTCTCGTACGATATCGCTTAAATTCATTTTACTGTTATTCTCAAGCTCCTTATCAAACACATGCTCGTAAAAATTCCGATAAAAGATTTCCGTTCCTCGATATTTAAGTTCCACAAAATCGCTGAAACGTCCTTCCTTAAACGCCCGCTCGGCGTCCCGATTAATTTCAAAAATCTTGACCATAAAGGGCGGTAGATCTTTCAAGCCAACCGTCGTAGCGTCGATTACTTTACCAATCGTATCAACCGTCCTGCGAATAAACTCGAATAGGTCTGGCGGTTTTTTCGACCTTTTATCCGCAAATTGCTCGGATAGTTTCGTTTGATCTAGCGCTTTGAAAAACTTTGCGATTCGTTCCAAAAAGTCATTCTTATTAACTCTGATTTTTTTCCCCCGTTTACGAATTCTTTTGCTGAATGCAATTCCTCTTTAGAGTTATTTAGTTTAGATACATTCAGATTTTCATCGTCTCAAACTTCAAAAATTAATCATACAATCTAATTAAATCCTATTTAAGACAATTATGGATATTAATAATATAACCACTATTGTATAAATAGTTTAATTGTAAGAAACTGGATTAATTTTAAAACTTGGATCGAAGAAAAAGAAACAAAATGTTTTAAAATATTACCTTGCTGTAATTTCCACTCTTATTAAAGAATAGTTCTGATTCTATTTAGTAAGACAATACTTCACAATCTTTAGAGGATCAAGAGCATAACCTTCATAATCAATTCCACCGACTTTTTCTAATAATTCGAGAGGAATAGGATTTTTTCCAATCCGAAGCGTTTTCAATTTATTCAAGCCCATGAGACCTTTAATGTCGATTATTCGGTTATCGTACAAATTTAAAATGCGCAAGTTTTTTAGCTCGCTCAACCCGCTAATTTCTCTTACCTTATTCTCTTCGAACGATAATATCTCTAAGTTTTTGAGCCGATTAAGCCCTTGAATTTCCGTGAGCAAGTTGTCGGAGAGATACAACACCTTTAAATTTTTGAGCTTGTCTAATCCATTAAGCCTATTGATCTGGTTGCCGTACAAATTCTATTTCTCCAAGCTCTGTAAAGAACCCAGATGAGAAATCTGCGTGATTCGATTTTTGTAAATGATTAGAATCCTCAGCTCCGTTAGCTTTTCGAGCCCCCTTATTTCCGTCATATTGTAAATATTCATGTTTCCCAAGTAGAGCAAGTCATTCTTAACCAGAATCCGCTTTTTCTTGATATTAACAAACATTATTTTTCTCTATTATTTTTTTATTCAGTAGATTAAAATCCCACCATGAATACAACTTAGTTTTTCCCCCTTATATTTTGCCAAAAGCAGTTTGAAGAAATTCCTTAAGATAATCTCATTTGTTAAAAAAATATTTTTTATTAAAAAAGACGACAGGAAAATAACTAATCGATACAAAAAATATTATCATTAACAATGATTTAATAATAATTCCTTTAAAGCACGAAGCTCTCTTAATTTTAATATTTTTTATTTATAGCGATAAATATGACTACAAATCAAGATGATTTCTCAAGTGTCGATGATTTTTATTTAAATAAGGCGATGATACTTGAATGTTTCGATGCTTGGACATATACGAAGGGTGAACGATATTTTACGGATAGAGCGGTGGAATCATGGGAAGCAAAAGAAAACGGAATTGATGGAAAAATTAAGGGTAGTTCTTTTCCTTTTTACAAGACGAAACTGCGCCTCGACAATGGACGCTTGATTGGAACTTGCTCTTGTCCAGTAGGGATAGATTGTAAACATTGTGTTGCTTTAGCGCTTCAATGGTTAGAAGATAAAGATAAAATTAATGAAACCAATAAAACACGCATAAGACAGCTTAGCTTAAACGAAAACGATGAAACATTTGAAGAAGAACCAGAATACTCCGAAATGACTAATGACATTCCAGAAATACCGATGGAACTAAAAGATAATCCAATTCAGGACTCAAAAAGCTATATTCAAAACCTTCCGCGAACCGATCTCGAGAACTTAGCTAGTTTTTTTATGAAGAAATTCACTAAGACTCGAGCTATCACGATTTTTTCACCCCAATTTATATCTACCACTTGGAACTCCCGATTAACAAAATTAGACGACGATATTAAGGAATATAAAAAAAAACAAAGTGATGTTGTCAATAGTACTCCCCTAAAAATCTTAGAACAGATCACCGATGAAAATTCCAAAAAACAGTGTCTTAAGGCTTGGTTTGAGGGATATATGGATGTAATAAATCAGGTAAAAAGTGAATGTCGTTTACGAGGGATCTTTGAAGAGGAATGTGAAGAATTATATGAATATTATAAAAATGAAGAATATGATAGAATGGAAGAGGAATATCACGAGGAGAATAGCGAACGATATCATAATTCTTATAATCGGTGGGATTATGACGATTACGGTTATTTAGAGCCTTATGAAGATTTCGATCTCGATTCACTTACGCTAAAATCTTACATCGAAGGGTTCTTTAGCTGGTTGTTTGCTCCCATACAAGATATTTGCGAATATGGGTTATATCTCCACCATTACAATTTGGTTAAACGTCTAGATTACTTAATCAAGGAGGGTATTCAATGGTTAGTAGAATTAAAACTTCCTACAGAGGAATTAGGAATTGATTCTGAAAAAATCTTAGTGCTAATGGATTTGAAGAGTATGATCGCTACTAAATTATCAGTTCTCTCTACTTTTTCAAGTGAAAAAGACCAAATCGACCATTTATACTCACTCTTTATAGAAAATCCCAGTTATCGAAATTCTGAAATAATATGGTCTCAGCTTCATCGCATACGCCCTTCTGAACAAAACATCCGATATATCTTTAAAAAAATACTTAAAAACTTCGAAGAAAAACCAACACGGGAAAAATTCGACCTATTAAAGAGATTAGGCTCGAAATATCAACCAGATATGATAAATTCTCTACTTAAATCTTCAATTGAGAGTTTCTTTAAGGCTTTAGATGCAGAGCATATAATTAAGGAAATTTTTGGTATTTTGGAAACGCAGCCCGTAGAGATGACTTTCGAGGTAGAATCGGATCTAAAACAAGCTGCATTAAAAGTTCCCACAAAAGCTCACAGAAGCGATACAAGTTTATATCGTCGGACCGTTGACTGGCTAGTAAATTATTATATTCAAAAAAATATGCACGCTCGTGCGTTTAATCAATTGATCGAGCTTACTAAAATACGCCCAAAAACCTTTAAGTTCAAAGATTACATGATGCTCAAAAATTTATTACCACGTTTGACGGATGCATTCGTTTCCGAATATCAAAGCGCTATCTCGGTAATAATTAAAAAAGGAAGCAAAGAAGTTACCTTTCGTTTACTATTGGATCTGGAAAAATACAATGATGCATGCAAAAGGATTAAGAACCTTTCAACTTCTACTTATTCGTATTCAATGCATCACGATACGAAATGGGGAGCCATCACGCGCCTGATGCCACACATTTCATCAGTCTCCGATAAGAATAAAGAACTCATGATTAAAATTTTAAGGTCTCACATTTCCAATTGGTTGTCTCATAGTAGTAGGAATCGTCCAGACTCAAGCATAGCAGAAGCGATTTCTCAAATTCGGAAGATATATCTCACTTTTAAAGCGAAAAATGGGGACATGCTATGGAAAGAATGGTTTCAAATGTTCTCAAATAAGCACTGGCGTTTACGGAATCTCCGTAGTGCTCTCAATAGGAAGGGTATTGAAATGAAAAAAAGTTAATTATTTTGTTATCCTGATGTGTTTTTCTTTCCTCTTGCGAATATAGATTTTTTTAGGATTGAATTGATGGTAGAGTATCTGCGAGAATTATTTGTCCATCAACAATTCCAATATCTTTGTTAGAAAACATTTGATATGATGCTTTCTCGTCTGGTAAGAGCATAGGAAGATCTAACTCACTTAATATTGAGTATTCTTTGCTTTCTTTGGTAACTGTTTTAACTAGATTATTCTTAATTGTTTCTTCCATAAACAAATCTACTCTTATTTTGCGATTATTTTATAAAAGATTAATCTACTAAATTTTTAATTTTTACCATAATATCTTTAGATAATTTCATATTGGATGCTTTTATAGATATCCCAAGTTTTATCATAGCAAGGAAAGCATCAGGATTTACTCAAAGACGTTCGAATCTTTCGCCGCACTGGTGACAGTATTTCTCTGGATAATCGATGTTCCAGAATCTTGTCCAAATTTTTAGACCCGAAGGACATAAGGGGACTCTTGGATTAAATGGGATTCTCGCTTGACAACGAATGCAATATCCAAGATCTCAATTGCTCCCAATCATCAAAAACATCAAATTTGTTAATCAAGGAAGTATCATAGAGAGAGAGGAGAACATGGAATAATAGATCTGTTATAAATGGAAAGTTTCTTTACACAGAGATCCTTTCGTATTTTTTCAATAAATTCTCTCTTCCTCCAAGCCAAGTCCACTGAATTTTCTCAGTTTCGAGTCAAGAAGCAGCTCCGCAAAGAGCGACCTATTTTGTACTTATTAAAAAGTAATTTTCACTCATAAATCATATGCATTTTTAGTTTTTTTCTGATTGAGACTTATTTTGAAACAATCAATATTAATACCCATGAATTAAGAAATCGAGTATTCCAAAAATTCATAAATAATTTAATTGAAATTGAATAAGACAGAATTCTCATTAGTTCGATTAAACAAACTTATGGTATATTCCATCAAATCATCTAAAGAGTCCATTTTTATTATTCTCTCTGAGAATGCAATAGTCTTATCAGTAATACTTTCAATAATATTCGATCGTTTCATTAACTCATAATATTTCTCAATGTCGGTTATACCTAAAGAATTTTCTTCAATGAACTTTCTTATACTGGATTTATATATCCTCCCAGAATCAGTAAATCTTCTTTTATGATATAACTGTGAAATTAAGTTGAGACATGTTTTTTGTTCGATTGTTAATTCAAGTTTAGGTTTAATTGAGATTTCTTCTCCTTCATCTTTTTCTTTAATTTCCTCTTTTGATTCTTTAGTTTTACGAGGACCAAAATCGATACCAATATTTTGCTTTATTTCTTGATATTGAGACGAAAAATTACCAAAGAAATCGAACCAATTAGCAAGAGATTGTAAAAAGTCTAATAAACTTTCAGCTTTAGAACTTACTTTTGTAATCCCGTTAATTGGAGCAAATGCCATTGGATTGATTATGTGAATAAAATGAAGTCGTTCATATATTTTTTTATCATAACCATTATTCTCCCCATATTCATATATCTCCTTTTTGATAGCTTCAAGAGGAGAAGGACAAAAAATAATCAAAACTAACGGATCTTCTGGATGGAGCTGTAAAAATTGTAATGCTTGATATCCTTTTTTGCCCTTGAATTTTGAAGTCAGTTTTATTTCTACATGAGTTCTTACTTGTTCATCTTGTAAAGAATAATTAACAAAATATCCATCAATTTTATCTTTCGTCAATTGATACGAAGGATCAACAGCAATATCCTCACGGACAAATTTTATGGTTAATCGATCTAGAATACTTGGTAAGTTTTTCTGAATCAAGTTACCGTAAAATGTAGTATTATTTTTCCATTCTTTAATTCCAATTTCTAATGGAATTTTTAAGTTCTTATAATCATTCAGGATTTGAATAATTTTTGAATTTGCCATTCGTCGAGATAACGAACTATATTTGGATTCTAAAATAACAAAAGTCTGTTCGAGAAAATTATTATCAATTTTTAATCTGTTATTTGTTAAATGATAAAACGCAGCAATATTGACTAAGGCTTCGTCAATCTTTGAACCATAGTTTCCAGGTTCAACGACTTTTTCGGAAGAGTTATAGATTCGGTTTAATCGACTCGCTATTGGTGAAATATTTTCAAATTTTGGTTGCATTGTTAAGAATAGACGGTTTACTCGATCTGTACAAGCAAATATAATAAATGTCTTTATTTTATTATCTGGCACTTCAAGAACATATTTCATCAGTTTTGATATTCGATTAAAATCTCTACTAAATCTTAATGCTTCCCCTCTTTCTTCTAACCATAAATCAACTTCATCAAATAAAAATAGAAAAGAAATTCCTTCTTGTGAGCAAAACTGCATTAAATCAATGATTTTTCCAAAAATTAGTAAAGGGTCAACTAAAATAGTAGAATGCAAAAGATTGTCTAATTTATTTATTTCTTTTTTTAAGTTTGGATTCTTTATTTTTCTTAAATTTTCAAGTATGATCTCTGCTTCCTTAAGATTACTTGATTGTCTTATCGAAATCTGCACTTCGGCAATTTTATGTCGTAATTCTTGAGAAAATTTCCGATAAGAATCTGTATCCTCTTGGAACTTGGGATTTCGAGCAATAATTTTGAATATCTGAGAGAATATATTTTCAAAAATAAGAATTGGATTAATATGATGTAAATCTTCAAATAAAACTGTAATACAATTTGATAATTTAGATGAAATTTCATTCGATATCAAATTTAAAAATTGGGTTTTGCTACCCCCATATTGGGAAAAATAAAATAGATATCCAGAATTTATTGCATTTTCTTCTTGTATATCTCTTAGCCCTTTATGAACAAGATTCAATCCTCGCTCAATCTCGTCTGATAACACAATGAAATCTTTGATAGAAAAGTTTTGTGGTACTATTTCACTTTTTATGATTTGATTATCCCCAGTACCTTCAAAGATTCTTAGTATTTTTTCAATTTGATCTTCAAAAAATGAGTAATTATTTACCAGTTTATTATATTCTTGGTACAAATTCATTTTATATCCCAGTTATTTTTTTTAAAAAACTTTAACTCATCTATAAATATTTTTTTAAATGTGATTAAATCTGAAGGCTCACCTAACTTGGAAGAACTAAGACTTAGGAAACTAGGAAATTTCATAGACAGTTTTTCTAAGTATTCCATCATTTCGGTTGGATATTTTAAACCTAAGAAGTTAAATTTTGTAAAAGCTTCTTGAACGGAAAGAGTAAGAGGATAATGTACGATTGGTATTTCTAAAATTTTATTTAGAATTTTCTCATAATTTCCATCTATGTCTCCCTGATAATCAATATCCTCATCTTTTAGCTTTTTAATGAGAGTTTTAAGAGTTATTTCTGCTTTTATTCCGAATGATGAGAAGAATTTGAGAATACTCGAATAATTAATACTGTTTTGATTTTGTAGAAGATTAAAAAGAATTAACTCATTTAATGGATTTTTTGATTCTGATACTAATTTTCTGCGTTTCAGGTTATCCTGATGTAATTTAGTATTAATATGCCTCTCTGATGTAGCGTAACCAGGTTTTTTATACTTTTCGTCACAAATTTCACAATATGACATCAGATTATCATCTTTTTAGTATTTTTTATCTTTTATACCTCAATAAAAACTAATGACATTATGATATAAAAAGTCTTCATGAAAGTATATATCTGAGATAAGATCTATGTATTGACCATAATAATTTTTAAAACAAAATTAAAAATTTGGAGTCTAAATCCAATCGTAAATAATAATGGCTTTAGCTTTAGATTATTTAATTTTAATAATAATTTAAATTACTGGCATTATCTAG
>WJKD01000651.1 GCA_014729315.1 Promethearchaeota archaeon
AACTTTGCAGATAAGTTCGGGTGGGATGCTTTAGCTGAAATCGGTGTCGGTGCAATTTTTATCGGAGTAGAGTCGAAATTCGCGGGAGAGCACGGTTATGACAAACGAAAGGAAACGGATGCTAGGGAAATTTTTAACAACTTGCACAATATGGGAATACGTACTTTGGGAGCGTGGATATGTGGATGGGATTTTCACGATTATACTAATATCTACGAAGATCTTAATTATTTCGTTGCATGTTATCCTACATTTGAGCAGTTGACTCGGTTGTCTCCCTTTCCTGGTACTGTGTTATATAACAAAATGAAAGAGCAAGGACGAGTTCGAGATGTTCCATGGGAGGATGTTCATTTCTGGAGTGGCGCCCAAGAGAATGTGAGTTTAGAAATACATGAAACCCTTAATTTAACGGAATATGGATACGATTTACTCTACAAGACCTGGGGACCTTCAGTTCTTAGAAAACTTGATGTCGCTATGAGAGGATATGAATTTTGTTTAGATTCCGATAACGAGATAATGCGAAATCACAAATCGAAATTTTTTAAAAGACAAGCCGCAATACTTTGGAGTCTGAATTACGCAATGGAACGATTTGCCCCAAACGGTGTAGTAAGACGCAGAGTGGTAAAAATGGACGAAAAATATAGGAGTCTTTTTGGAGAACCTACCGCTGTACAAGAAGCTATTGGTCGGAAATGCGAAAAGCTAGCCGTAAAATTTAAGAAAAAGCAGTTTCTAGATCCCTTTAATAGGCATCCAAAGGAAGAACCCGCCAAAAAGTATCTCTATAAGAAGAACAAAAAATATAAAGACAGCGCAACCCCTTACAAGACTAAGCTTCTTTCAAGCACACCTTTCTCGGTTAAGTGGAATAGGTTTAAGTTTAGAGTGTTGGCTAACGCCTTAAAAATAGTAAGAAGAGTCAAATCAAATGGTGACAAAGAACTCGATAAATACCTGATTGATTCCGTGAAACATAGAAATTTTATTGGATTTTGATTTTTAATTTTTATAACTATACTCCTTAAAGTTGGATTGCTCATGGCTATTAACCCACGAATTTCCGATACCATTGGTGATAGTCCAATTCGCAATATTCCTCCAGATTACTTTCCCAAAGGATGTGGTTTTTGGTTAAAACTAAGCACTGGGTTGAATCTTGGTAAAAAACTCTTTTTTAGAGATAGTAAACATGGCATAGGTAAAGCTAAAGATACAATAGTCTTTGTTCACGGAAATCCTGAGAATTCTTACACTTATAGAAAAGTAATTAAATATTTAATTTCTCATACAAAAAAACCAATACGGATAATTGCTATGGATCATATCGGGTTTGGACTGTCAGATTCAGCGATCTATGAGATGGTGTGCATGGATCACGCAAGAAACTTATTGGAACTCCTCAATCTTTTAAACTTAAAAAATGTAACCTTAGTTATTCATGATTGGGGTGGTCCTATTGGAATTGGAGCTTTTTTAAAAGTCCCTCATTTAGTATCAAATTTGGTTATCTTGAATAGTACGGTCTTTCCTATTTCAAAAAGAGGAATCAATTACGATAGCTATCCCATCCCTTGGTTAAGTTGGTCAAAAGCACCAGTTATTATTCCCAATCATTTATGGGGATCATTCGCTGCGTTTGCCATTTTTTGTAGGCCAACTCCTCCGCTTAATTTATTGTTTAAAATGCTTTTTTGGACTCTATTAATCAGATTTAATAAATATCTACCAAGAGAAAAAAATGCTCAGAAATTATATAAAAAACAGTTTTCTTCAAAATTAAACGCTTTAAGTTCCAAGAGACTTGTGTTACAAACATCTTTATGGGGGCATGGTAACATTTATAGTGAAAATCTATTAGGGGAAAGAGATACCAAACCCTTTTATCGTTTTATACAAAACAACATGAACAAATTATGGGGCCCAAATGGAAAAAATATCGGAGTTCGAGCAATTCTAGGAAAGTGGGACCCATTAGGACAGAAAAATGTAATTCAACAGTGGAAGGAGGCTCTACCCCAGCTAAAAGAGAATATAAAAATTTTTGAAAACGCCGGACACTTTGTTGAAGAACTCTATCCCAAGGAAATTGCAAAAGCCATAATCAACTTAATAGAGTCATAATTATTAATTATGGAATCTAATTTTAAACATAAACCTATTCTAATATAACTAAAACGCTAGGTTTTATATTTATGGAGAAAAGCCCTGAGAAGATTTATCAAAAATTCAAAACTAAGAAAATTGATGAAAATACTGCAAAAACTCATCTTTTTTACTATATAGAAAATAGTAAAATCCTTGAAAAAAGGTTAAGAGGGCTTAAATTCATACAAAAAATTGAATCAGGGGATAAAGCAACATATCATTTTTTAGAAAATTTAATTATCTGTGAACAAAATAATGAAATTAAACTCTCTGCTGCTCAGATCTTAAAGGATCTTTATCAACACAAAGCGATAGAACCCCTTCTATGGGTTTTTATACACGGCGATTCTTTAGAGTTGAAGAATTCCATAATTTCTTATGTTGAGGAATTGAGGAGCGAAAAAGCTAAATCAATTTTAATTAATATTACCAGAGAAAACAAAGAGATCTATTCACAGCTTGGTATAGATTATTTTCTCGAAGCGGATAACACTGTGGAACAGAATTACCAAGATATAGTGAATAGACTTAAAAACATTATATTTTTGTCTTATTTGAAGAATAAAATCCCCAACTTAGAATATAAAATACGAGATGGATACGTTGTAGAAATTAGCTTATCGCATTTGAGTAAAAAAGCAAATAGTTGGAATCTTATTAAATATTTATCTTTATTTTTAAAAACTTTTTCTCGATTAAATTTACTAAAATTAAAAAATAATAAAATTAATGCTCTCCCCCCATCTATTAATAATCTTCAAGATTTAAGAGTGCTAAACTTAAAACATAATAATTTAAAGCAATTACCATCATCAATCTGTAAGCTTGAAACGTTAGAAATATTGAAACTGAATTATAACAGCTTGAAAGAACTACCCGAAGAAATTGACGGGTTGAAGTTGTTAAACTCTTTAATTTTGCGTCATAATAGTTTATCTAATCTTCCAAATAATTTAGGATTTATACCATCGTTAAAGAATTTAGATTGTCACGGAAATTACTTTACGAAATTTCCAAAATCAATTAAAAAGCTTAAAAAGATTGAAAATCTGGATTTTGGATTAAATAGATTAATAAAAATTCCAAAATGGATTAATAAATTGAAAAAGTTAGTAAGTTTAGGATTAGGTGGAAATGCAACACTGCAGAATATCGATGAAGCAATTCAAAACTTTCCGCCTCTAAAAATATTAGACCTTCATAATAATGATATTCAAGTCCTTCCTGTATCCCTCGGGGATATCCAGTCCTTAGAAAGGTTGATTTTAAATAACAATCAAATTAGATCCTTGCCCAATTCTTTTAAGCAATTAAATTGCCTTAAGGTTCTAAATTTGAGGTGGAATAATTTAAAAGCATTACCCAGGTGGATTGGAGAACTTATGTCGTTAGAAATTTTAGATTTATGGGGAAATGATTTGAGTTCTTTACCCTCATCAATGGAGGCGCTCAAAAATTTAAAAGTTCTGAACTTAAAATTAAACAAAAAATTAACCAAAATTCCCAAATTTCTCACAAGCTTACGAGAAGAAGGACTTGAAGTTATATTATAGAAGTAAAATTATCTCGAAAGTTTATTTTGTTTTAGTTAATTATGAAATATGGATAAATGACTACGGTTCCACCTAATATTTATGAGGACTTTCTGAAGGATCAAATCGATAAAGAAACTGCGACAAATTCACTTATCTCCATTTTAGAAACGAGTAATAATGTAGAATATAGAATTGACTGTGTGAAATACTTAGGTAAAATTAAGGTTAAAGACGGTAAAGTCTTTGATGTCCTCGAAAATATTTTTATTTCTGATAATAATGAGAAAGTTCGGAATGTAGCTGGTAATGTAATCAAAAATATTTTTTTAGATAAGGCATTAAAACCTATGAAATGGGCTCTTAAACACGAAACATCCCTTGAATGCTTGATAACCATCATAAGCACCTTATCCGAGATTAAAACTAACGAATCAAGAAGAATTTTATTACACAAGTTAAAAGAAATCGAAGATGAAAAGTACAAATACAATTTGAAAAATTTAATAGAAGAACGAAATATCTCTGATCTTTCAGATAAAGAGATTGGCGAATTATTAATTAATTACTACATAATCTCTGCTTTAAAACTGAAATTTGGATATTTAAAGTTTGAACCTAACGAAGATGGGGTAATTATTAATTTAGATTTATCTAATGTTGATAATCAAGGGCTCTACTTTAGCAAAATGGCAAAAGTATTCAATTCCATATTTTCTTTAACATTTCTTAAAAAATTAGACTTAAGTAATAATAATTTAGTTAAATTCCCCGTAAAAAATGCAGAAAACTCGTATCTTGAAGTCTTAAATTTAGGATATAATAGAATAATACGATTACACGAAAGCTTTGGGCAATTAAAACAACTTAAAGAATTAAATCTTAAATTTAACCGACTGAGATCTATTCCAAAAGCAATAGAATCTCTTATGAACTTGGAAAGACTAAACCTACGATCTAATAAATTAACAAAACTACCCTCTTCCTTAGGTTTACTTACTAAATTAGAACTTCTGGATCTTCATGGTAATAATTTAATTGATTTCCCTTTTAGTTTAGAACATCTTGATAATCTAAGGGAACTACAGCTTGGAGATAACCTATTTAATGAATTTCCCGAATGCATAAAAAATTTTAAAAAATTAGAACTTCTGGGATTAGGAAGAAATAAAATATCTAATATTCCGGAATGGATAAAAAAATTGAGTTCTTTAAGATCTTTAGATTTATATCAAAATAATATAAGTCAAATGCCCACATCAATCGGCTCTTTAACATCATTAAAAAGATTAAATCTCAGAAGTAACAAGTTAAATTCATTACCTACTTCTTTTTTTGAACTTTCACAACTTAAAGAATTAAATCTCAGTTGGAATAAATTCAAAACTCTTCCAGGAAGTTTGAGAAATCTCAAATCGCTCGAAATTTTAAATTTGTGGGGCAATAAATTGACGGATATTCCAATTGAAATCAAACATTTAAAACATCTAAAAAAGATAGTGCTTAACTTCAATAATTTTAATAACATTCCCGAGACTCTAAAGACGCTTGAAAGAAAGGGTGTTGTTATTACCATATAATCTTGTGTTTAAACATGCAATACCCTTAGAAGCTAATGGATTTGGATCTTTATTAAATATTTTAAGGAAATAAAAAAAGTATATAATTTTGTATTTTCTAACTTAACGTTTTATATATTTTTTTAAAATCAGCATTGAACAGAATAAGGATCTGTTCTAATCAATTTACTCAGTTTTAAATATGGGATATTAAATGATTCTAATAGATTCCTAAAATTTTATTTAAATTTTAAATCAAAAAAAAAGGTGTTAATGATTAAGCAAATGAGAGGCATGTTTTTTCAAATGCTCGATAGAATTTTAACAGAATATAATCCCGAAATTGCAGAAGAAGCCGCAAAAGAACTTTCTTTTGACATTAAGAATATTAAACCAATGGATTGGATTGCTGTGCAAGAATTATACAACTACATTAATAAAACATCTCCTTCAGCAAGAGAGGTAATTTCAAAGCGAATATTTCCTACAGTTAACGAGAATACTCCTTTATTAAAAGATAAGAAAGACCCTAAAGAAGTTATTGAAAGCATGAACGATGTCAATAAAATCATTTTAAAATACGATAAATTTCCCCAATATAATGTCTTAGAAGCAAATAATGGTTATTTAAAGCTTCAAATTATAGATAGTAACTTTAACGACTATTTAGACATAGAAGAAGGCCTAATAAGGGGCATTTTTGAAATGTTTAAAATTCTTCGCGTACACATTAAATCTACTAAGGTCGCTGAAAATGAACTGATGATGGAAATTAAATGGGAGAATTAACTAATTAATTTCATGAAATTCTTTGTTATTTCACTCCTCTTTTCTTTTTTTGATTTCCTTAGATATATCGCAATTTTTTTTTGAGTTTATGTGAAAATCAAATAATAATAATAAATTATAACAAGATTTTCATAATTTCAGAAATTTAAAATAATTAGAATCGAATTTATTATTTTATATAATAACAAGTTTAAAAATTAAAACGCTTATACTTTAAATTATGGAATTAACTCCCCAAAAAATCTACCGAGACTTTAACTCTAGGTCAATGAATAAAACGACTGCCACAGACCAGTTAATTTCGTTAGTTGAAAATAGTAATGATATCGATATTAGAATTGAAGGGATAAAAACTATAGATAAGTTAGAGCTTAAGGAAACGCGTGTTTTCCATTTTCTAGAAAATTTGCTCCTATCCGATTTAAACGATAAAATCAGAATAAATGCGGTTAATACAATTTATAATTTATATTTAGATAAGGCAATAAAACCCCTTAAATATGCGTTTAAACACGAAAATTCAATTAAATGTCTTATTGCTATTGTAAGTTCTTTCAGCAAAATTGAGAATATACATTCTAAGAAAATATTGATAGAAAAAATCAAGGAAGTTCAAAATACAAAATTTAAAAACGGATTAAACCAAAATAAACTCGAGCGATTCACGCACCATGAATTAGCGGAGATAGTAAAGAATTTCATCATTCTTGATTATTTGGAGAAAAGATTCAGTCGAATAGATTATAAAATTAATGATGGATTGATTTATCAATTAGATTTATCTAATATGGGAAACCATGTCTTTAAATGGAATATTCTTAAAAGACTACCCGAATTTTTGGGTTCATTGATTTCTCTTCAGAAACTTGATTTAAAGATAAACCGGCTCTCCAAAATTCCCGCCACAATTGGAGCTTTATCTTCTTTATCGACATTAGATTTAAGTTATAATAAAATTAAATATCTACCCGAATCAATTGGGAAATTAAAAGAACTCCGATCTCTTTATTTGAGGTATAATAACTTACAATCAATTCCCGACTCTTTAGGGTCTCTTAGTTCTTTAAGATTATTAGATCTGAGAGTTAACAAATTACCAAATTTACCCGATTCAATTCGTGGATTAAAGTCAATTGAAATTTTAGACCTGCATGGAAACATCCTAATTAGCTTACCAAATGTCTTTAAATATCTTAAATCTCTTAAAAACCTAGATTTAGGTTCTAATAATCTAACTAATCTTCCAAAATCACTCCAAACATTAACGTCATTGACACACTTAACCTTGGGAGGAAATAAATCTTTACAGATATTACCAGAGTGGATTGGATCTCTAAAGTCCTTGAAAGAGTTGTACTTATACGATATGAATTTAAAAACACTTCCAGACTCTATTGGATCGCTTTCTTCCTTAGAAGTATTGATGTTGAGAAATAATAATCTTCAAGTCCTACCTAATTCTATTGCTTCCTTATCAAAATTGAAAAAGCTTAATTTGAGTTGGAATAAATTTTTAAATATTCCCGAATGGATTGTTCAATTGGAGTCGCTTGAGGAATTAAACCTATGGGGGAATAGAATCTCCGAGCTACCTGATTCTATTAGTCAATTAAAGTCGTTAAAGGATTTAAATTTAACTTTTAATAATTTAGATGCTATTCCCGAGACCTTAAAAGATCTGGAAGGATCAGGGTTAAATATTAAAATTTGATAAACTGCAATTTTCTGTAAAAACTAAAAACGAAAGTATAATGAATGCTAATGCTACTTTAACACCAGAAAAGGTTTACGAACAGTATATAAAGAATGCTCTTAACAAATCTTCTGCTATTGAGCTCTTAATTTCGATTATCGAAAATAGCGAAAAAATAGACCTTAGAATTCAGGGAATTCAGGAATTAGAACTAGTAGGTGCTGATGATAATAGGGCATTTCACTTTTTAGAACAAATATTATTATCGGATTCAATCGAAGAAGTTCGTAGACAAGCTGCGATAAGTTTAAAGAGGGTGTTTCGTAACAAATCCTTAGATCCCATGAGTTGGGCGTTAAAACACGAAGAATCTCCATCACCCCTGAAGGTTATTTATAAAACTTTGATGGAGATAATAAATAATCTTAATAAACAAGACACGGAGGAATCTAAAAGAATTTTAATTGATCAAATAAACAGAATTGATCAAATAGATTTTAAAATTGCTGTCAATAATTTATGTTTAAATAAATCCTTAGAAAAAGTTAACATAGATTCCTTAGCAGATATTTTGAAGAACTTCTTTTCATACATTTACCTAAGAAATACCCTTTGGCGTATAAAGTTTGAAATACAAGAGTGCAGAATCTTAAAAATAAATTATCCTCACGGAAATCTACAAGAGTTCCCGGAAGCTCTAAAGAATTTAAGTTCGCTTGAAGTTATTGAATTAACATATAACACTATAAGAAGAATTCCTAAATGGATTGGAAAATTAAAAAAACTAAAAAGAATAAGTCTTAACTCGAATTTTTCCTTCATCAAATTACCTCACTCTCTCGGACAATTAAAAAATTTGAAAGAGCTTTCTCTATGGAATAATAAGGTCAAATTCTTGCCAAAATCAATTGGTACGTTAGAATCGTTGGAATTTTTAAATTTACGAGTAAATCAATTAGAGGAGATTCCTAAGACGATTGGAAATTTAGAATCTCTTAAAGTTTTAGATATTTACGATAATCGGCTGAAAAAACTCCCTTCTACTATAGGAAGTTTAAGATCCTTAGAGAAATTAATTCTAAATGGTAACCAGTTAAAATCAATTCCATCTACAATAGGATCATTGAGTTCGCTCAAATATTTGGATTTAGAAGATAACGAGCTTACGCAAATTCCTAAATCACTTGGGTTATTAAAATCTTTGGTTTATCTGAATCTATCTCGTAATCAATTATCCTCACTCCCAAATACAATCGGGTTGCTTCCTAATTTAAAGGAACTTTATTTAGGATCCAACAATATTATAATGTACCCTCAAACTCTAAAACTTCTCGAAAGAAATGATGTTAAAATTTATTACGAGAGCTATTAATATCTTATTACATCTTATTGAGTCTCGTAAAGCTCTTTGATCTCTTTAACAGTAGTTACATCTTGCGGGCCTTTTTCCGGTCGTATTCTCTCAAAAACAGGAAACCTCATTGAATAACCTAGTGAACTAAACTTTTCGCTCACTGTAATTTCATCTCCGATAATCTCGATGACGATTTCAGGTTTTAACCATGCATCAGGAGTATCGTTGCAAATAACCTCTTTGGGCTTTTTCGATACTTCGAATTCCTTAACATTCTTCATTAAAACCTCCATCACCTCGTCTGTCCAACCCGATGCAATTCGCGTAAATCCTTCAAATAAATCTCTTTCAGGATCGTATACTGCACCTACATACGTTCCATAAACACCTTTTCGCCTTCCTCTTCCATAAAACGCACCAATTAACACTACGTCGACCGAATCTTTCAATTTTCCTCCTTCTAAGCCCTTAAGTTTGATCCAGATAAAGCCACGGTTTCCTGCTTGATAAAAAGAATCCTCTTTTATTGATTTCGCCATTATTCCTTCATTTCCTTTACTCCTAGCATTGTTAAAATAGTCTACTAATTCTTCAGTCGAATTTATTTGCTTTTGGTTAACTAGTTTTAATTCGTCTCGTTCATTAATAATATCCTCAAGTTTTGATCTTCTCTTCGGTAGTGAATAATCCACATACGACTCATCCTCAAATTTAAGTAAATCAAAAACATATAATCTTACGGGAACTTCCTTTGCTACATTTTCAATATCAAGTTTTCTTCTTCGTTTACTTAGGACTTGAAAGGGAAGCATTTTTTCGTAAAAATGATCCATCGCAACAACCTCTCCTTCAAAAATCACATTTCTCGCTTCTACATTTTCCCTAATTATTTGGCAAACATCTGGATACTGTTCAGATATTTCTAACAATCTTCTTGAAAACAACTTAACTTCCTGCCCTTTCTTATGAACTTGCAGTCTTTCGCCGTCTAATTTATACTCCGCCACGAAGGACGATCCCAACTTTTTTATAATCTCCATATAAGGAACTCTTGAAGCTAACATCATTCTAATGGGAGTAAAATAAGCGATTTCTACTTGTTTTACTTTTTCAAGTCCTTCTTCTGCTAATATTTTTGCAACATCGCCTAAGTCGGGATGTAAATTAAAAGCTCTTTCGATTATTTCTCGATTCTCCTTTAAATCAGTAAAACCTATCGCCAAACCGTCAATTATAGTTAATGTTGATACCCCAACTCTGAGAGTAGAATTGATAATTCTAAATAAATATTTTGTTTCTAATGGAGACATATTACTAATCAGATTCCTAAGAATCCCTAATTTAGTGTCATGAGATCCGCTTCCCTCAGTTATAGCGATCTTTTTCAAATTATCGTATAAGTCGGAGATTTCTAAAGATTTCAAAGTCTTATTATTACTACTCCCAAAATCTAATACTGATTTTTGCTTTTTTTTTCTTTTAAGTATTAACTCAGCAGTAGCCCCAATATCTCCCTTTTTTATGAGAATTTTTTTAATCTCGTTTTTTTTTACTCCGGAATGCAATGATAAAGCTTCAATCATCGTCTTTTCGGCAATTCCCATTTTTGGGAATTGTTTAATATTAGACACTAACTTTCCTTGGAGTAAATACAAAACTTTATCCAAATCTTCAAAATCCCCCGATTTTTTGATTTTTTTAAAAAAGTTTGACAAAAAATCGATCATTTCTAATCTTTTTGTCGTTCTCTCAAGCTTAGAAAATAGCTGAGCTAATGTATTAAATTTCATGTTTCGAACCTTATTAAGATTAAATATGTATGATAATAAATTATTTATTAGTATTATTTAGTAAAACATAATAAAATTCTTGTAATTATAAAGAAAAAGTAGGAAAAAATTAATTATAAGAGTTTTGAAAGCTCTGCGTATTTCTTCTTTATTCCGTTCTTAATATCTTGGCTTATACCCGAAAAAGAATTAGCTGTAAAATTCAGAGAAGTATCCTTAATTGAAAATTGACAAACAGGACCATCGATCATTTCGATAGAATAACTTCCGTCTTTTTTCTTACTTACCCAAATATCATCAAAATGGTCTAAAAGAGCTCTTATTACAAAAGCCACGCGAGCTTGTGATAGCAAATCTTCATCGGGTTTTTCTTTTTCTAATGTCGGACTTTCAACAGAAGCGCCTTTTTTCGGTTCTGGATATTCCTTAGTTGCTTGAGATGGCTTTTTAGTAGGTTCCAATGGTTTAACTTGAGGTTTCGGTTTTACAACTGGTGCTTCTAGTTTTTTTGGTTCTGGTTTCTTTGCAGGAGTTGGTTTGGTTTTTTGAGTCTCGAATTCCCCAACAGAAAAAGTTACTACATAATTATCTACTACTTTAAAATCCTTACTTAGGATTTCTTGAAGTTGACTATCTTTTTCAGTTTCCTCGGGAACTCTCCCTACTTTCCTTGAATCAATTTCATTGATTGTTCTAATATTTCTCCCAATTATGCTTTTGCCGATAGTATAACCGTGCCCTTTTAATGATTCCGCTTGACGGAGTGCTGTCCGTCTCTGAACTAATCCTCTTTTAGTTCCGTGCCATAACCAAATTGCTTGAGATGTCTCATCAAGAACTATAATAGATTTATCGGGTGAAAGACTTTCTTTATTCCATTCGATTGGTTCGCTAACTCCGCCATCTAACACATTAAACATTAATGCAAATTCCATGTAGTTTCAAGTCCTTTAGTATTCCAAATTATTTTAATGTATGATAAAAAATTATATTTTTGTTATAAAAATCTAATAGTAATAAGATAATTTAAAAATTAGTTTTTGCAGTATTTCTTTCTAAGGAAAAACCTCAATATCAACTGTCTTTTGGAATTGCAATTTTAATTCTCAATTAAATTTATCATCTATAAATTCAGATTACTTTCTGCATTAAGCCATACTATAGCGTCCTCTTAGCTTTTACTAACTCGTGAAATGGATTAAAAATAAGAAATTAAAGCCATTCGATAAACAGAAATGTTGAATAGAAAAATTAAACAATTAACTAAAATTAATGAATATAAAAATTAAGAAATTTTATTGAAGAACTAAAAAATTAGTGATAAACGTGAGCAATAGAGTTCTAAAGTTAACGATACCTAAGGGCAGCCTGCAGAAAGATGTAGTCAACTTCTTTGAAAGAGCTGGTTTGAGATTCAGGTTCTCGTCAAGTAGAGATTATAGACCCTCTGTTAACGATCCGGAATTGTATGTAAAATTATTAAGACCTCAGGAGATCCCCAATTATTTAATAGGAGAAGACGAATTTGATTTAGGGATTTCCGGAATTGATTGGGTTAAAGAGACTAATGCAGATGTAGAATTTGTTTTAGATCTTGAAATCGGAGGCGTTCAAATCGTATTTTGTGTGCCAAATACGTGGGATCAAGTCAATTCTCTTGATGATCTTATTGAAAATTTTTCGAATAAGAAAAAAATTTTAAGAATTTCTACAGAATATTTAACGGTTTCGTTAAATTATTTTAAGAATAATCCTACGTACAAAAAAATATACGGCGATAAAGCTCCCTTAGTGATTACTCCTTGGAAAACATGGGGGGAAAATAAACAAGTAAAGATATTTTTATCATTTGGTGCCACAGAAGCAAAACCACCAGAAGAGGTAGACGCAATAATCGATAATACACAAACTGGATCAACGCTTAGGGCCAACAATTTAAAAATTGTTGATGTGTTAGATACTTCTACTGCTGTTTTAATAGCAAATAAGAATGCTTTACAAGATGAATGGAAAAGAGAAAAAATAAAAGATTTAAAAGTCCTTTTAATGGGGGTAATAGAAGCATCAAAAAAACTCCATATCTTCATGAATGTAAGAAAGGAGAACTTAGTAAAGATTTTGGACAAATTACCAGCTCTAAAGCGCCCTACAATCTCAAAGCTAGCAGACGACGATTCTAATGGATGGGTCGCCATAAATACTATAATAAAGAAAAGTGAATTTCTAAATTTAGTACCAGAGCTAAGAAAATACGCTCAAGGGCTAGTAGTCCACGAACCACGTCAAATTTTGCCGCTAGAACAAATTAAATAGAAGGAGGTATCATTTTGGATTTAATAAGGGTTTTAAATTCCGAAGAAATCTCAAAAAAGAATATTAGTGAGTTTATTCCAAGAACCGAGAGTGAATTTGAGGAAATCAGAGACGATGTTGAATCCATATTAAATAAAGTGAAAACCGAAGGAGATAGCGCTCTCATAGAATATACGGATAAATTCGATGGAATACAATTGGATAAGAACAATATCAAGATTTCTGAAGAGGAAATTAAAGAGGCATATAATCAAATCGATAAAAATCTATTAAACGCATTAAAATATGCTAAAACCAATTTAATTAAATTTCAAGAAGAAAAAGCTGCTCGATTAAATAATTGGTTTAAAGAAATAGAAGAAGGTGTGAAAGTAGGACAAATTGTACGCTCTCTTGATTCTGTCGGTATTTACATACCTGGAGGTCGTGCGGTCTATCCAAGCACAGTTCTTATGGCAGCAGCTCCTGCTTATGTTGCCAAAGTCAAAAACCTAAGCATATGTTCTCCACCACAAAAAAACGGGAAGATTGCTCCAGAAATTATTGTAGCCGCAAAAGAGTTTAAAATCAAAAACATATTTAAAGTTGGCGGCGCTCAAGCTATTGGGGCTATGGCATTTGGAACGGAAACGATTAAACCCGTTCAAAAAATAATCGGTCCTGGTAATAAATGGGTAAATGTGGCAAAACAACTCGTCTCTAACATCGTAGCGATCGATACACCCGCGGGACCTTCGGAAGTTTTAATCATTGCCGATTCAAGTGCTGATTGGAGGTATGTGATCGTCGATTTGATTTCACAAGTAGAACATGATCCCGAAAACATCGGAATTGTCATAACGGATTCCGAAGATTTGATTAATAAAATAAAAACTCACTTAACTGATTACTTATCCAAATCAGAGAGAAAATCCATTATCAAAGAAGCCTTGAGCAAAAATTCTTTGGTCATTAAATCAAGTACCATAGAAGAAGCTTTTGCTTTAAGTAACGAGATAGCACCAGAACACCTTGAAATCCTTACTTCAGATCCTTCAAGTCATTTAAATCTTGTTCAAAATGCAGGTGCCGTATTTCTAGGGAAATTCTCTCCCGTCCCGCTTGGCGATTATTCTGCGGGGACGAATCATATCCTACCAACAGGAGGGAATGCAAAAAGATATTCTGGTTTGAGCTATTTAAATTTTGTGAAAGTAATGGATGTATTGAAATGCAATGAGATGGGTCTAAAAAAATTAAGTAAATCAGCAATGAAGATAGCCGAATTTGAAGGATTGTTTGCTCATAAGAGAGCAATATTTGAAAGATTAAAAGAATAAGATCAAATTAAAGTAATATTCATAATTCTAAAATAATAGAATAAATTAGAAATCTTATACATTATTTAATCGTTAAAATCATAATAGGTTTGTATCATGGACATAAAAAAAATTGTCAGATCATCGTTAAGAAATTATTCTGCCTACGAGCCAGGTGAACAACCTCAAGGAGGGGGATGGATCAAGTTGAATTCTAATGAAAATCCCTATCCCCCGATTCCAGAAGTTTTAAAAGAAATTAAAAAGGGTGTGAATGAAAAAGTTCGTCTTTATCCTGATCCTACCGCACTGGAAGTACGGAAGGCAATTCTTAATCAATTATTACGAGATAAAAACACATTAACTAATAGAAATACTGTGTTTATTGGGAACGGTGCAGATGAAGTATTAGATAACCTTTTCAAATTATTTATTGACCCTGGTGATGAGGTAGTTTTTTTTTATCCATCATATGGAATGTATAAAGTCTTAGCAGAGTTATACAATGCTAAGATTAATGAAATAAGATTAAAAGAAGATTTTTCTATTCCCGATTCAGCATTTTCTGCTACAGGTAAATTAATGTTAGTTAATTCTCCAAATAATCCAAATGGAAGATCCTTTGGTAATGAGATAATTCAAAAATTATGCGAATCCTTTCCGGGAATAGTGGTTGTTGACGAAACTTACGCTGATTTTTCTGATAAAACTGCGCTACCATTATTAAAAGATTTAAAAAATCTCATAGTGATGAAATCTTTTTCAAAAAGTTTTTCATTAGCGGGATTAAGATTTGGATTTGCTATTGCTGACGCAAGTATAATTAAAGAGTTAAACAAAGTTAAACTGCCGTTTAACACGAGTCGCTTAACTCAGATTGCTGCCCTAGCGTGTATTAAGTATAGGAATCTTATTTACGAACAAAATAATTTAATCATAAATGAGAGACTGCGGATAATTGGAGAGTTAAATTCTTATTCAAGTATAGAGATATTACCGTCTGATTCGAATTATTTTTTAATCAAATTTAAAGATAAGTCGATTCCTTTAAAATTCTTTTGGGAATTAAAGGATAATTACAAGATATTGGTAAGACACTTCAACAAACCAGGATTGTATCCATATATAAGGGTTACTGTTGGAACTGAAGAAGAAAATAATCGATTCTTGGAAGCATTTAAAAAAATAGCCGAGAAGAATTTACATTAATTATTTTAAACCTTTTTCTTCATTTTCAACGCAAAAAAATCTATATAGATCAATTCAATTTAATATCGATTCCAATAATGATCAAAAAAAGAAAATTTATTCATTTCTTTTTAGAAATATAGGATCTTATCAAATTAGAAAAGACGATGATTATATAATGATCAAGATGAAACATTTTTCATGCAAAAAAAGATATAAAATAAAACACTATTATTTTAATTTAAGCACAATCAAATAATTAAAAATTGATAAATAAAAATGTTAAAAGAATCTTTAGATGTGTATAGAAAGCTTCAAAAACATCTCGATACATTAAGTATCGGCTTTCCTGCCACTAAATCGGGCGTGGAAATCAGGATATTAAAATATCTTTTTACCCCAGAAGAAGCGGAACTCGCAACATATCTTAGTGAAAATTTCGAATCTGTGGAAGAGATCTATGACCGTGCTAAAAAATTAGTGAATTCTATTGATGAGTTAGAAGAGATTCTAAGAAATATGGTTAAGAAAGGGTGCTTACACTATAAAATAAGAGACCAAAAAAAACTTTATGCGAATGCCTACCTCATTATAGGTATGTACGAATTTCAAGTGAATAGACTTACCAAAGAATTTCTCGCAAATATGAGCCAATACGCTGAAGAAGCTTTAGGACTAGAATTATTTGGATATGGAATATCGCAATTTCGCACCGTCCCGGTAGAAGCAAGTTTAACTCCAGAGCATCACTTACCTACGTACGACGAGTTAATAAGTATTATTGAAACCGTGGAAGGCCCAATCTCAATAGCAAACTGTGTTTGTCGGCAAGGAAAAGAATTAATTGGAGAACCTTGTCAAATGACAACACGCATTGAGAATTGCTTAGGGTTCGGCGACCTTGCTCAAATGTATATTGAAGAAGGATGGGGTAGAGAAATAAGTAGAAAAGAAGCTATTGAAGTTTTAAGGAAAAATCAAGAAGAAGGATTAATACTGCAAGGAGAGAATGCTCAAAGACCGGGATTTATCTGTAGTTGTTGTAGTTGTTGTTGCGGCGTCATTAGTACCTTGAAGGAATTTCCTAATGTTGCTCAATTTTTGCATCCCAGATACCATGCTGAAGTCGATTCCGAGTTATGTGTAGGATGTGGAACTTGCATCGATCGATGTCAACTAAATGCGATTAAGATGCGTAAGGAACGATCTAAGATTAATATTAAACGTTGCATAGGTTGTGGAAATTGTATCGCCGTGTGCCCCGAAAATGCTATAAGTTTAATTAAGCGCGAAAAAAAACCTGAACCTCCTGAAACCATCCAGGATATGTATGCTGAAATTCTAGCAACTAAGCAAAAAATGAAAGGAATTAAATAGAAAAACCGAAATATCTTCATATATCCATTTATTTGTTAAAATTTCAAGTTTCGAGAACTAGACCCAGATCATTTCTTTTTTTCAATTCGTAATATGAAATGTGTTTTAGGTATTCTAAAATCTTAGTATGGGTTTAATTATTTTAAAACTAAACGCATATCTCAATTTCTTCTTATTTAGGAATATCTATTTCTTTTCTAGGTCAACTTTAATTAAAGCAAATAAAAGTTTATAAATTTGAACACGAAATAATTATTACAATTCCGTTATTTTCTCTAATATAACGGAAAAAAATCTTATAGTTAGTAAAAATGAGTTTATTCTTCTCGGGAAAGAAAAAAAAAGAAATTAAATGTTATAATTGCGGATATAAAGTAGTTAAACCATACCCGAAAGATCAAATATGTCCGAAATGCGGGAAGTTTATTCCAGATCTCTTGGAATTCATTAGACAGCAAGAAGAGGAATCGGCTAAAACAAACCCAAAAGAATTTCAAACCAAAAATGCAACCTTATCCTCTAAATTAAAGGATAAGGTCAAAATTAAACAAAAATCTATGGATGTATCCTTAGAAGAAGATAAAGTCGAACTTAAAAAAGGAGAATACGTAAAACTCCTCGGCATAACTTCTGTTGATCGGTCTCAGATATTTTGCAGTAACGAAAATTACGTTTATCTTTTGGAGCTGACCAATAACTTAGATTTTATTGCAACGAGTATTCTGGGAGGAGAACTTGATAAAATGATTCTCATCACGAACGAAGGAAAAGAAGAAAAGTGTCAATTTTTCGTTATGAATGATATCATTTACATAGTCTATGGATTATTTCCGGATAAAAAGGGACAATGGATATTAAAGCAAATGGCAGACCATTTCAGGGAGATAATAGATGGTCAAAATGTAAATCAGTTGAGTAAACTAAAGAAACATCAATTAGGTATAAAATTTAACGGAATAACCAAATTTATTTTAAAGGAATATCTCAAACTCCAAGAAGTATTTTCGGAGAAAGACATTGCTTACGTAGAAGATAAAATACGAATAGATTATCTTGGACTATCTTCAAAATCTATAGGTGTTATATCTCTATTATTAGGGAAGGATCTTGATGTAGAATTACCTGGTGAATTTGAAGATCCCGAGGAAGAGTTGGAAATGAAAGAATCGGTTTTAACTGCGAAAATAGAAGCTCTTGCTGCGAACACTATTGGGAATACCGATGCTATGCCCCGTTGGATTGCGGTTAAAATGGGTTTTCAAAATTATCGTTTTTTAACTTTTCAAAAATATAAAAACGATTACTTTTTATCACTTCTTTCAGAAGGAAATCTACATAAGATAAGAAAAGTTGAGGATAAGTTAGAACCCTACATTGAACATGTAATTGATGACCCATTTATTGGCAATTTGAAACCATTTAATAGGTTAAAAATGACGTTGAAAGAGTTCTTCAGCAAATCAAGAGAATTTACTTGATTGTTTTATCTCTAATTTAATAGTTTTTCTCATGTCGTACTTTTTTCAATGGATAACTCTTGAATCATAAACCTTTGAAAGTATCTCCAGACGCTTGTTTTACTTTAATGAACTTGACACTAATTAAGAATGTAAAGAAAATTGTAATTGAAATTAGATAATAAGGTAGATATGTGGATAATTCTCCTAAATAGCAGATTAAAACCGGTCCAAAAGCGCCTAAGAAGAATCCAAGAGTGTTGGATATACCAAAAGCGCTTCCCTTCAAATCCGGATAATTTCTCTCAACCGTTTTTGAAAGTATGGCGTATCCTGAAGTCTGAAATAGTGCAAATCCTATTCCAATAAAAACTCCAATAATAATGAAAGTAATAAAGCTTACCGAAATAAAAAGAATTAGTCCAATTAATATAATAAGAATTTGGCTGTAAAGCAGAACCTTTTTGACTCCGTAATTATCGCTCAAATATCCACCAAACATTATAAAAAACATGTATATTAAAACAATGGCTAAAATGAAATAGGTTGCTTCAATTTGGTTTAATCCAAAATTAACTTGGATTTGCCAGATAAACAGAACATAAATGCCAGAAAATAAGAACCACCTTATACTATTTAGTATAACAATTGATATGAATTCCTTGTCTTTTATAAGAGTAAATAATTCTGTCCTTCGAATTTTTTTTGTTGCCTTTTTGTCTTGAGCTTTTAACATATTTTTATTATTTTTGCTTCGCTTTTCCTTTATAAAAACTAATACAAGAATTGCAGAAACTATCCCCAAAATTGTTGAAAATAAAAATATTGTTCGAAAACCAAGATAATTGGATATATATCCTCCGATAATAATACCTCCGAAGTAGCCACATGTCATAGATACTGAAAATAAGGCCATTCCCTTACCGTGTTCTTCGTCCTTTCGATAATGATCACCAACCATTGCTTGGAGGATAGAACTATATGCGCCTGCACCTTGTATGGCCCTAAATATGATTAATTGTAGAATATCTTGTGCTAAATAACAAAGAAATGTTCCAATTACATAAATGAAGATTCCTAATAAGATTAATATCTTTCTTCCTATTTTATCGGATGCTCTTGCCATAGGAAATTGGAATATTGCTTGTGTTATGGAAAAGATCCCGATTATTATTCCGTATGATGTAAGACTACCCGCTAAACTCAAAACGAAATCAGGCAAACCAATCTCGATTATGCTTATCCCTAAATTTCTGAAAAAATTCGCGAATAATAAGGCAAATACAAAGATTCTAGTCTTTTTTTCAAATGGTGGGTCGTTAGCTTCGTTTTCCATTGATCACTAGCAAAACAATTAATTTAATTAAATCCAGTTAGAAGATATATTAGATACCTCAGTTAATATTTACATTATTGCGATTATGATATTAATAGGTATAACTTTATGAAAAATAAAAGTTTATTGATTTTAAATACTCTAACAATCATTGCCTTTGTTTTATATGGTATTGGGATTATCCTTTACACCTTAATCCTTGATCAAAGGTGGGGAAATGCGGCGATTGACTTAGGTATCCAAATTCTTGGACCTATATTAGGAACCATAATTGTTTTATTAATCGAGATTGGGATATTGATATCGTCGTATTATCTTTCCAAATTAAATCAATTTTCCACCGCAATAAATGTATTTCTATGTTGGTTTTGGATTTTCTCACTTTATCAATGTGCAATAAACACTTTTCTTAGCATAAATAACCTCCCAAACGAACCAATTAATCTTTTTTTTAAAACCATTTGGCCCCTATTTTGGTATCCAATTAAGGAACTAGTATTTATTGGAATTTCTATTATACTGACTTATATTTGGTTTATCAAGATAGAACAAGACGAAAATATAACGAAATACGATTTCTTTCTGATCTTTTTGATAATAATCTCATTTTGGTTAACGATTGCAGCCAGCCAGATCTCTCTAATAAATAAAAAATCTAATGTCTATTCCTAAGTCTTTTTTTGATCTTCTTCTTTTTTTTCCTTAAATTCCTTCCATACTTTCTTAATTCTTTTTTTATATTCAGCAGATTTCTTTTTTGCGACATTCTTTAACAGATTAACGAATTTGTGTGTTGTCTGCTGGGATTGATTTAAGTTTTTTTTAGAGAGAATTTCTTGAAGTCCTCGGTCTGAAGTATCGATCTTTGCGCCACAACTTTCACAATAGACCGTTTTCCCGTCTAAGAGATCCTTTATCAACTCCTCGGGTAGAGTTTCACCGCATTCTATACAGAATAAAAAATTATCTGTATTTTTCTCTGCGTTCGGCAAATATCCTTCCTCGTCTTTTTACCTTAAAAGAGTATAATCTATATGCTATTACTAATATAATTAATAATATCTAAATATTAAAACTATATAATTCAAAAATATTCGAAAGCAAAATATATTATTATGCTAAAAATCGAAAAAGACGAGGAAAATATCTTTCAAGTATCAAATAATTTTTTAACCTTTGAATTTAATAAAAAAGGTGAAAACAAGGGCAAATTTAAAATTGTCTATAAGCTTCTTAACTCTTCCTTCTTAAAAATAGAGGGGTGTTATTCAAGTATAAATTTTTATAGAGAATCTCCAAAGGACTTGAAATCATGCACCTCGAAAGATTTTGAGTTCATTAGTAATGCTAATATTATTGATGAAATATTTGGAGAGGGATTAATCATTCTTTTTACACCTTCAGAATTGAATAAAAACGAGAATTTTAGCTTTACAATTCAAGTCAAAATTTATGAAGAGCAAGATTTTATATTACTCAAGCTTATCGATATTAAGCAATTAAGTTCTGAAAATTATCTAGTTCATAGCATTGCTCCCTTAACTGTGGAAAATAGTCATATATGGTTATTGGGAAAAAAAAAACCCTCTAACCTTTCAAATATTACATGGTTCAAACATGGTTGGCAGAGTTGGAGTCCTTGTAAGCTGTTATATGGGAATGAAAAAGATTCACAAGGTCCCGAATTAGAAATTTTTAAGATAGTGTACGATAACCAAGATTATGGGATAAAAGGGAGATTTTACAGCGAATACTGCACAGCCATCACCGATTCCAGCTCAAAAAATACTTTAATTTTAGGATTTATCTCTTTTAAGCAACAATTTACTCGAATCATTTTAGATTACTCAAAAACCCCTGATCTAACTCTATTAACTGCCTTTGGATGTATGGATGGAATAAAGCTCCCAAATTCCGAAATTGATTCTTCCGAAGAATTATATATTAGTTATGAGACAAAAAATACGGGTTATTTAGGATTAATTAAATATGCTGAAATTATTAAAGATTACTTAGCTATTGAACGAATTTCAGAGGTTCCTATGGGCTGGTGTAGCTGGTATTATTATTACACCGAAATCTCTCAATCAGAGATGATAAAAAACCTCGAATTTTTTCAGGAAAATCGAGAAAACATTCCAATTGATTTTATTCAACTTGACGACGGATATTTTACGGAAATAGGAGATTATAAAAGCATTAACGATAAATTTCCTAACGGGTTGGAATGGTTATACAAACAAATAAATTCAGCGGGATTTAAAGGAGGTATCTGGACTGCTCCCTTTTTTGCTGTTAGGAAATCAAAATTATTCAAAAATCACCGAGAATGGTTTCTCAAGAAATCAGGGAAATTATTAAAGACAAGCTTTAATTGGAATGCTTTTGAGTATAGTTTAGATTTATCAAACTTGGAAGTTCTGGAATACTTAACAAATTTTTATTCGGCACTTCCTTATGCTTATGCGGGATTCAATAAAGATAACGAAAATCTATTAATCGAATTTTTGAAGATTGATTTCCTCTATTCTGCGATACCATATGGAGTTGATTTTAAGAACAACTCGTTAACTAGAGCCCAAATTTATTATAAAGGGATTAAAACCATAAGAGATGCGATAACTGAAAATGTTTTCTTACTGGGTTGTGGAGCTCCCCTAGGACCTTGTATAGGTCTTGTAGACGCAATGAGAATAGGTTACGATACGGGGCCCTTATGGGAGGATGTGGAGAAAGATCAGGAAAGAAAAGGAGTGTCATTACCATGTTTAAAGGTTGCCTTAATTAATATCGTATACAGGTCATTTATGCATAATAATCTTTGGATTAATGATCCCGATTGCTTGATGATAAGAAGAACTAATACTGACCTTAATTTAGACGAGATCAGATTACAAATTACACTAATTGGGCTTTCTGGGGGTCAAGTCTTGATTTCCGACGATATGGCAGAATTATCTGAAGAAGAACTAAGTGACGCCAAATTAGTCATCCCACCATATAATTCAGAGGAGCATACCGCATTTCCTGTTGATTGTTTTACTTCAAAGCTACCTTCGATTTATCTCCTTGAAACTCATGAGTCAGTTGGACATAGATATTTGGTTGCGTTTATTAATTGGTCGGAGGAAAAAAACGATAAAAAACAGAGAATTTCGGAAATCATTCCCTTCAATGACGAAGAAATCAACCAATTTCTTGTTTTTGATTTTTGGAACGAAGTATATCTAGGTCAATACAACATAAATGATAAAATTAAACTAAAAAACATACTTCCTCATTCATGTAGGTATTTATCCTTAGTTCCAATTGACGAAGAAGATGAAGAAGAACCAATATTTCTCTCATCTAATTTGCATATTACCCAAGGCTGTTGGGAAATCACAGATTTTGATTATAACAAGGACGAAGATAAGATCTCCATGATAATTGATTTGGAAGGTGAGAGAGAGGGGTGGTTATTTCTCAAATTACCGAAGGATAAAGAGATTGGGGAATATAGTTCAGATTATGTAAAAATTGACAAAAAAAATAATATCTGGAAAGTCTATGTCGAATTTATTAATAGTAGTTTAATTGAAATTGGACTCTCTTAAAAAAAATTTTTTTTTACTAAAATTAATTAGAGCTTATTGGATTACTATTTATAGAAAAATGTTATTATAATTTTCATGAATCTATTTCCAAATTTAATTTACGAGGATTATCTCAACGGAAAAATTAATAGAAATACTGCTATAAATTTATTAAGAGTCATCATTGAGAATTCTGATAACCCTTTGCGTAGAATTACGAGCCTAAAATATTTGGATGAAATCTCTCCTAAAAACGACTCGCTTTTCAGCTATATAGAAAATTTACTGATTTCTGATGCTAACGCCGAGCTTAGGTTTATTGCTGCTGATATGATTCGTTATCATTTTCTTAAGAAGTCCTTCCGATTGTTAAAATGGTTACTAAACTACGAGGATGATTACCATTGCTCAATCAAGGTTATTGAATCTTTAGTTGAGATAAATTCTCTTGACGTTAGGAAGTTATTTATCAAAGAATTAAAAGAAATTTCAAAAATAAAATATCTCGATTCAATAAATACTTATAGAAATAAATTTAGAAAGGATGTAAAAACACTACTTAAAGGAAGTTATCTCAAGGTAATAAAAATATCTGAACTTGCTGACATCTTAATCAATTTTAAAACAATTCGAGCATTAATAGATAAGTTTTATACTGTATATTACGGAACTAAAAACGCTCATATAATTAAGTTAGATTTCTCTGAAGTTGGATGGAACATCAATATTTGGAAACAAAAATATGCCAAAAGAATTACAAATCTCCAGGATATTACTGGGTTATTTAATTTAAAACATTTGAATACTCTTGATCTGTCCAATAATCGACTTAAGTACATTAAAAACTTGTCAAAACTAAAGAATCTACAGTATTTGTATTTAACTAATAATAGGCTCGATGATCCGATTAATCTAGAATATCTTAAAAAAATTGGAAGCTTAAAATATTTGGATATAAAAGGTAATAGGATAACTACATATTTATCAAAGCACGATTTCGGACATCTTCATTTGAGAACTGATGGAATGAAAAGTCCAATTCTCCAATACTACTTTAGCCAATTAAAAAAATGATTAAATTAAGTAATTTAAAAAATTTTTATACTAATTCAAATTGATAGATTTAGCCCGATATATTAAAAAAGCTATATAGCAATTAAAAAGACATATCGAATTAGATTCTATTTCTGGATTGGAACGAAAAAAATCTAAAATCCTCTTAAAAGGAAATAAAGAAAAAAAAAGAAATTATTCTATTAATTGGGTTTTTCCAGAACCCCAAACACCTAACGCGCGTCCAAGTTCTTTATGTTCTTTTCCGTAATCTCTTACGTTAATACCTTCCATAACTGCTTTGATAGCTTGTCTAAAAGCTCTCGCACCATCGATTGGACCGTCTGGATGGCTATGAATTCCTCCACCACTACCAATCAAAATATCAGTTCCCGCTTCTTTCATACATTTCTCAACCATACCCGGCGTAATTCCACCAGAAGGCATTGGTAACGTAGGTCTGATGTGTTGTAGCGGATATCGTAGAGCTTTAAGGTTTTGTTCGTATCTTTCGTCTAAAACTTCTGCTTTTCCGTAAGGGGCGGGCATTACAACCGTATCAGCACCACACATTCGTGGAAATTTTGCTAAAGTTAGCATGCTGGTTAAACCTGTCCATTCCCCGCCGAAATAAGCTCCAGCAAAATCCATGTGTCCTAAAATAGGAACATTAATCGAAGGATCTTCGGCTAATTGTCTCATTGCTTCCCATCCTGCAGTAAGATAGTTAATCATCAAGGCGTTAGCACCCATCTCTATCATTCTATCAGCGTGTTCAAACAAATCTGGAAATTTGCTTGTGATATTAATAGTGTATAATGTTTTCTCACCTTTTTCTTCGTCTGCTCTATCTAATGCTTCCATATAAGCGGATAATCTATCTTCTAATGGATTGAACTCAGGATTTCCGATAAGTTCATCGTCCTTGACTACGTCGCAACCTCCTACAGCTGCTTTGTATAATAAGTCCGCTCCAACGTCGCATGTGTGTCCAGTACACGGTTTTATCATGTTATTTAATAAAGGTCGCTCTGGAACATTTAAAAGTTTTCTTAAACCATCAATTCCAAACTTAGGACCCTTGAATTCTTTCAAATAATCTTTAGGAAACGCTAGATCAACAAGTTTTAGACCGTGCGTTATGCTAATATTTCCAATTACGGATGTAAGAAGCATTGGTATCCCATCGCGCTTTATATTTACGATTGGAAATCCAATTTGAACAAAATATAACCGGTCATCCGTATCTTTTGGAACGACATACTCGTAGTGTGGTAGTTCGTAAACTCCAAGAACTTTTGCGACGTGATACTTTCGTACTTCCGCAGTTTCTGCTGGAACCCGAATCCAGGTACCAGTCGATTGTTCAATTGCTGCAAAACGTGCTAAATAATTAAGGTTCATTCGTTTTCCACGCTTAATAATATAGCTCGCTATGATGTATTTTTCTACATCAATGCCATCCAATCCAATGGCTTCTGGGGTTTCCAGATATTGTTTGCAACTCTCATACATAGGTTCTTCCATAATTACATCAATCAATGGTAGTGTTAATGAATTGAAAAATGTTATGTTAGTTTACAAGAAGAATTATATTGAATGATATAGAAAAAAATATGCAAAAATATTAAGAAATAAAAAGATAAATAAAAAAGATTTAATCTGTAGACTTTGACCGGCTTTTCATCTCGAAGTAAGTATCTTCCAGAACATTTAGATATTCTAACAAGACTTTATTAGCTTTTGATTTAACACTATATTGATGTATGATAGTGTTCAATATATATTTTGGATATGTCATAGAGATACGAAGATCTGTAAGTAGTGCGTAATATTCTGTTCCACCTTTGTGCTGAAAGACCTGAATTACATCCTCTTTCCACAATCTGTTTAAAACTTCGTCTACATCATCTACTCCTTTTTTACGAAGTTTCTGCAAAACATCACGAGTCGCGATCGTCGTCCTTAAGAGCTTGAGGACTTCGTAGACTTGAGGATCGGAAATCAAATCAAGAATCTTTAGATTATCCTCTTCTGTTGGCTTATAATTTTTAAAGAATTTTATGACAGCAATGTTATAATCCTCAAACAGCGCCTCTGGTAATCCTCTATCCACTGGATCATCGATAAGTTTTATTGGAGGTAATCTGATAATTGTAATATCATTGGTGAGGAATATCAACTCCGATTGTATTTCTTTCACGGAAACTTCCTTAATCAAATCTTTTTTAATGAGTTCCATTAACACATTATCGATATCTACAAATCTTTCTCTATAAATATCTTTAAGCCAAATTTTTAATTCTGATTTAGCAACTACTCCTTCCTCTCTTAATCTATTAATTATCAACCTTTTGACGTCGTCTTGATAAATAATTGCTAATTTTTGCTCCATTACAAATAGAGGAAATGCGGATATTCTCTGGAATAAAGAAGGAATTATTTTTTTAAACGATCCGTCTTCATAATTTTTGATAATCGTATGCGTTGCGTCAGCTAATCCACCTTCATAAGAATCAGGATCATCGTCCAAATTTAACAATAAAATTACATAAAGTCCTTTCTCTGGTCCTGCGTAATAAGAGGCAATGTTTAATGATCCAACCATTAGGCTAATAATGCCGGGCTCCATACTATATTCGTGTGTGTATTAAATTTGCATAAGCGTTTTCTCTGTTAAATGAATTTCTTCAGGATATTTCGCGATAATTTCAGTTC
>WJKD01000652.1 GCA_014729315.1 Promethearchaeota archaeon
AATCTTGTAAGGTTTTCAAGATTTCCAATAGATTCAGGTAAAGTTTTTAAACTGTTCGAAGATAAAATAAGCGTATCCAAATTATTTAATGAACCAATAGATTCAGGAAGAGAACTTAGTTGATTTTCCATTAAACCAAAATATTTTAGATTTTCTAATGATCCTATTGAAGAAGGGAGGTTTTCAATATTGTTTCCTTTAAGAAATAATGTTTTCAAGGACTTTAACGAACCTATTGAAGTAAAAAGGGTTTCCAATTTATTTTTACGAATATTCAGTCGTTTAAGAGAAACTAAAGAACTTGTGGATTCAGGCAAACTAGTAAATTGATTATTACCTAGATAGAGTATTTCTAAATTGATAAGAGACTTTAATGAATCAGAAAAATTTGATAAGTTATTTCCGCTTAAATCTAAAATTTTTAAATTTGTTAGTTTATCTAAACTAGAGGGAATTTTTTTAAGTTTGTTTTCGCTTAAATCTAAAAACTTAAGAGAAGACAAGTTAATAAAGGATTGGGGTAAATCTGTAAGATTATTAGATTCAAGATGTAATTCTTTTAAAGATACTAATTCTTTTATAGACCCTGGAACAGAATTTAGTTGGTTTTCGCTTAAATCTAAAACTTTTAGATGTGAAAGAGGATTAAAATTAAAAGAAATATTTGACAGTTGGTTCCCCCTTAGATATAGTTTTCTAAGATGATCTAAAGAGGTTATTGCCATTGGAATCTTCTTTAATCCGCAAGAGAATAATCCTAAACCTGAAATACGATTATCTTCGATTTTGTAACCAAAAACATAGTATTGAAGCTCTGAAACTTCTGGAATAGGCCCACCAACCGCTTTCTCGATTGAAGTTATTACTTCTTTTTCTTTTTCGAGGAGTTGATTCATGGGCATCGATAGTTTCTCTTTATTAAATAATAAAATTAAGGTTAAACCTATTTATCTCTTTAAAATTAATAAATATTCCTACTATTTAATTTTATCAGAAACACTAAGGTAATATCAAGAATATAAGGAGCATGTATGGAATTAATAATAATTAAAATTACTACAGATTATTAAAAGAGTAGTTAATTGCGAATGTTTAAGTTTAAATTCAATGAAGTTTAAAATATAAAATATTCAAATAATCTTTTTACTATTAAATAGAGAGATATTTTAATAATTTATTATATATAAGAAAAAAAGATAAAGAGAATCAAATATGGAAGAATCTGAAAAACAAAACTTATACATTACATTCAAGGGTGTAATAGAAAGTATTATCGACGACAAAAGAAAAAGGCAAAAGAACTTAAAGACCTTAAATAACTTTGAAGCAAAAATTAACTTAGGTCTTCAAATTGAGAAGGATTATTATTTTTGGGTTAATCTTGTTGCTAAAGATGGTGAATACACTTTTAACCGGGGAAAATTGGACGATTACGATTTAATTTTAAAAGCCGCACCCGAGGATCTAATGTATTTTTCAAATGGTGAATATTCAACGATTCACATGATGCTTAAAAAAAATAGATTCGGAGACAGAAAATTAAGGACAGAAAAAGGCTCTGACGGAAAACGACACTTAGGAATATTGCTAAAACTTCCTAAAATTCTTGTTTTAGATAAGATTGAGCCTCAAGAAAACTAATTCTTTTCTTATCTCCTAAAACACTTTATTGATAAAAATTAAAAAATAAATTTACAACTTCTTTTCTCAGGTTTTTCATCACTTAAGAGGATATTTTGCGCAACCTCAATTCCGAAATAACATCAGTTAAAACTTTTAACATCTCTTCGAGTTCCTTAAGAGTTATTTCTCCCATATGACCAATTCGAAATGTCTTATTTGCCAAATTACCATACCCATTTGTTATTCGATAACCTTTCAATAGCATGATATAAACCATTTCAGCGATATCAATTTCTATTGAATTTCTCATAGTAGAAACGGTGTTTGATTCAAATCCTTTTTCGGGAAACATCTCTAAATTTGCGTCGCGAGCCCACATCCTTGTTCTTTTTCCAAGTTGCTCGTGTCTCTTGAATCTATTTTCTAAACCTTCTTGATTAAAGATATAGTCTAATTGGGCAACCATACCTCTGATTTGAGGAATGGGAGGTGTCGTAGGCGTTTGATGAGCTTTATTCTTTTTTAAGAATTGTTGGAAATCAAAATAATATCCTCTATTCTTAACTTGTTTTGATTTTTCAAGAGCGGCGTCAGAAACCGAAGCAACTGCTAATCCAGGAGGTAAAGCAAAACATTTCTGCACAGAAGCTAAGCAAACATCAATGTTCAATTTATCAATGTCAATCTTTACACCCGCCATGGACGATGTCGCGTCTACGCACGCAAGGGCGCCGTGGTCTTTAATTAAGGGTAAGATTTCTTCAATGGGATTATACACGCCTGTTGAGGTCTCGTTTGCTTGTAGACAAACTACTGAATATTTATCTTTCTCTAAAGCCTTTGCTAAAACCCCACTCGTTATAGCGTTTCCCCATTCTACAGTTTCCAATACAGAGTCTTTTCCATTTGTCTTTCCTATTTCGTACCACCTATCGCCAAAAGCACCAATAGAGAGAAAAAGTGCTTTCTCGTCCTTTTTTATGAGATTCCTCACGCACGCTTCCATAATTCCTGTTGCAGAGGAAGTAAAAATGAAACAATCGTTTTTGGTGTATAATATTTTTTGAAGACCTTCTACAGCTTTTTGGTGCATCTGTTCGTATGGTTTGGATCGATGGGTATCATTGGGTTTTGCTAACTCTTTCAAGACCCTATCCGGAACTTGAACCGGTCCAGGAGTGAATAATTTTAATTTTGAACCATCTTCTTTATTGAAATGAATATCTGACATATCTTTTTCAATATCCTATAAAGTTGCATTTAATAAATATTTTGTTGAAATCAATCAAACTTAACAATACTTCACAGAAATAGCTTAATTATTAACGATATACTACATTTTGCGGGTAATTATACCGTTTTTGAACATAAAATAAAATTTTTGTTTCTCGATTTCTCTTCGTTTCATTAATCTAAATAGTGAACAAAGAATAACGCCATTCTCGATAGATATTTTTATCACAATAAAAGCAGGTATTTGGGAGGCAATAAAACTCCATGCTCCAGTAACGCTTCCTGGATTGAGCAATAATGTTCCCTTTTCGGTTAAAATAACTTCTTCTTTATGAGTATGCCCCGAGACAAGTATGTTATCTCTTTTTTCAATGGCATATGACTCGAGCTGATCTTGGTCTCCCCTCGGTTTAATGTTGAATCCATGAATCATCCCAATAGAAATTTTATCGCCATTTTTTGATTCTAATTCAAGATTCTGGTAGATAGGCCAATCTCTTTTTGTATAATAATTATCCATGTTTCCAATTACCTTAAAGACATCTCGTTTTGTTTTTAGATTTAAAAATTCAAGAAATTTAGAAGAATCAATCAAATCACCCGTAAAAAAAGTGTAATCAAAAAGAGAATCTTCCGTTAATTGAATGAGTTTTTGAATTATTTTGCTCGGAATTTCTGACGCTCGCATTGGAATGTGAGAATCACCTATAATTAAAATCCTCGTCATCTGATCACCATCCAAATTGAGTGAATATAATTGAGATCAATTCTTTTAAATTTTTATGAGCTGTATTACAATAATATTAGTTTAAAATTCATTCTTAATCGCTTTTAGTGTATTTTGCATATTCTTTTTGAACAAATTGGTAGAGTTTCTTAGCTTTTTCGTTCTTTTCGAAATGTTTTCTTATTGGTTCCAAAAGCTCGTTTATTCTTTTTGCAACTGCGGGTTTTAAATCCGGGGGATTAAGATTTCCTATTGAATAATCTTTCTGCATACTTTTGTAATCCGTATAGGACACATTTCCCCCGTATTTCTTAGGTCTCTCGATGGAAAACTCGTCTGTGAGCTCAAAAATGATGTATTTACAATATTCGAGAATAGGATTATCTTCTACTTGTTCGGGGGGGCAAAATGCTTTGTTAATTTTTCTTATTACATCCTTGGGACCATCCAGCATGAATATCGCCGAATCGGGATTTGACTTAGACATTTTTAAAGCGATTGTTCGCTCCACACCTTCTAAATCTGAATCAGGGGGTGCTGTCAATCCCATAAGCATGTGATGATGGACAGCTACTGGTTTTGGACGACCGAGCTTATTGGCTACTTCACGGGCTAACATATTAACCTTTCTTTGATCAAGTCCGAGTTGGCATATATCTGCGGGTAAATAAAAAATGTCAGCTGCCTGCATTAACGGATAAAGTATTTGGGATGCTGACAACGTATCGTTTTCGCTACGCCCCATTATTTGTGTACATCGAATTACTCGATTGAGCGTACTGTTAATAGCGATATTCAATACCAATTCCCAATATTTAGAATCTTTTACGATTTCTGAAGCGTACACAAATTCGACCATATTTAAGTTCATACCGCACACCTTCCACACTTCTATGAAAAAATCTCCAACTTTTTTAATAATTTCAAGGTTCCCGCCGAATTTTTGATTTGCTGCTGCATGCCAATCTGCTACAAGAAATTTAAAGTTTACGCCAGCTTTCGTTAATTTATTGACATTTACTGCCCTTAATAATCCTTGAGCAATGTGAATGTTTCCAGAGGGTTCAAACCCATCGTACGCGTAAATATTTTTATTATGATCGAGCTTCCACTTAATCATTTCCCTTAAGTCGCCAATTTCGATAATCTCTTCTCCCACTTCTTTAATCAGTGCAATTCTTTCATCAATAGTCAGCTTCATGTGATTATAAACTCGTTATTTAATAATTAAAAAAATATTCGAAACGATAAAATCTTTACTGATTTAAGCTATTATGAGCTCTTATAGGATTATATCTTTTCATTCTTTACCATTATAGATTCAAATTTTAAGAAATTTGAGAATAATTTGATTTATAAAAAAGGGAGTTAAAAAATTACTCTAATAAAGCATCTTTAATAGCTGCTTGAGCAGCTGAGATTCTTGCTACAGGAATTCTAAACGGAGAACAAGAAACATAATTGAGACCAATCTCGTGTGAAAACTCAATTGAGCTGGGTTCTCCACCATGTTCTCCACATATACCCGCTTTGAGATTAGGTCGAGTATTTCTTCCGGCCTCGATTGCCATTTTCATAAGTTTCCCTACTCCAGTTTGATCCAGAATTTCAAACGGATTTTCAGGTAAGATTTCTTTGTTTAAATAAATAGGTAAAAATTTGCTTTCCGCATCGTCTCTTGAAAAACCAAACGTCATCTGAGTTAAATCGTTAGTACCAAATGAGAAGAATTCTGCTTCCGTGGCAATTTGATCAGCCGTTAGAGCAGCTCTCGGAATTTCGATCATCGTGCCGAATTTATATTCCAAGTCTACTCCATATTCGTCTATGACCTCTTTTGCAACAGATTCTAATTGTTGTTTAACATGTATTAATTCAGAGATCATCCCGATGAGAGGAATCATTACTTCTGGAATGACATCGATGCCTTCTTTCTTTAATCTACAAGCTGCGCGAAATATGGCTTTAACTTGCATTTCATTAATTTCCGGCCACACGATTCCTAACCTACATCCCCGAAGCCCCATCATGGGGTTCTCCTCAGAGAGCGAACGAATAAGGCTAATCACTTTCTTTTTCTTTGATATTTCTTTATCGAGTGGACTGGTTTCTAATAAGGATCTAGATAATGAATTGGTCATTTTTAACTCTTGTCTCTCCAACATTACAGTCGATAGTTCGGGTAAAAATTCGTGTAATGGTGGATCTAACAATCGAATGGTCACGGGTTTACCTTTCATTATTTTAAATATCTCGTAAAAATCTCCTTCTTGCATGGGCAATATTTTGTCCAGATATTCCTGGCGATCGTCCTTTGTTCTAGACATTATCATGTTCTGGACAACAGGCAGTCGGTCTTGAGCCATAAACATATGCTCTGTTCTGCATAATCCAATTCCTTCTGCCCCAAATTCTAAAGCCTTTTGAGCGTCAGTAGGAGTATCTGCGTTAGCTCTCACCCCAAGAATTCTTACTTCATCAGCTAGTTTTAAAAGTTCTAAAAATTCTCCTTTAATTTCTGGCTCAACGAGGGGCACTTTTCCTTCAATAACTCTCCCCGTTGTTCCATCTATAGTAATATAATCGTTTTCTTTTACAATAAAATCCCCAACATTAAATTCTCGAGTCTCCACATTAATTTCTATATCTTGTACTCCAACAACAGCTGGCTTACCCATTCCTCGAGCAACAACTGCTGCGTGCGAAGTTTTACCCCCGAATTGAGTTAAAACTCCGCTAGCGGCGTAAAGTCCGTGAACATCGTCAGGTTTGGTTTGCGGGCGTACTAATATTATTTCGGTGTTTCCTTGATTAGCTAGCTCTTCCGCCCTATCAGCGTCAAATATAGCTTTTCCAGAAACAGCTCCCGGCGATGCATTTATTCCTCGAGCTAAAATATGAACAATAGCTTTTTCGTCTATACTTTTAAATAATAATTTTGAAATTTTTTTAGGATTAACCCTCATTATCGCTTCTTCTTTGGTGATTAATCCTTCGTTCGCCATATCAACAGCAATTTTAACTTCAGCGGAAGGAGTTCTTTTACCGTTTCGAGTTTGTAAAATGAATAACTCATTATCTTCGATTGTGAATTCAATATCTTGCATATCTCTATAATGAAGTTCGAGATTTTCAAGGGTTTGGAGAAGTTCCTCGTAAATTTCCGGAAATTCTTTTTTCATATCTTTAATTTTTTTCGGAGTTCTTATACCTGCGACAACATCCTCACCTTGGGCGTTTGATAAATATTCTCCAAATCTTCTTTTCTCTCCTGTGGAAGGATCTCTCGAAAACGCAACTCCAGTAGCAGAACTCCAACCCTTATTTCCAAAAACCATTGTTTGGATATTTACAGCAGTTCCAAAATTCGGTATGTTGTTGATTTTTCTATAAGTAATCGCTCGTTTGTTGTTCCACGATTTAAAAACGGCCTCTATCGCTAAAAATAATTGATCTGTAGGATCTTGTGGAAATGGTCTCCCTATTTCCTTCTCATAAAGAGCTTTGTAATCCGCAATTATTTTTTGGAGGTCCATAACTTCTAGATCAGTATCTTGGGCATCTCTTCCTTTCATACGCTTGTATTTATCCAAAATCCTTTCGAATTTCTCGTCGCTAATTCCCATAACTACATCACCAAACATTTGAATAAACCTTCTATAGGAATCATATGCAAAACGAGAGTTATCTGTCTGAGTTGCTAATCCTACTACAGATTGATCGTTTAATCCCAAATTTAAAACCGTATCCATCATACCTGGCATTGACATTGGAGCTCCAGACCTCACGCTGACTAATAAGGGATTTTTTTCGTCTCCAAATTTTTTTCCCGTTTTTTCTTCAAGTAATTTCAGATGCTGCATTACTTTTGGCCGAATGCTTTTCATAGTTTGCTCTGGCTCGCCAAAATATCTTAAACACGCTTCAGTTGTTATTGTAAATCCTGGCGGAATATTGAGCCCTAGCTTAGTCATCTCACCAAGATTTGCTCCTTTTCCACCGAGGAGATCTTTGAGTTCCTTGCCACCTTCGCTAAAATCGTATACAAATTTCTTATTTTCGATCGTTGACATTGTTTCTTACCAATAAAATATTAATCGTGAGTGTTTTAGAAATAAAACGACACCATTAGTTTTTATACTTTACTTTAATAAATATAAAAGATGTCTAAGGATAAGTAATTACAGATGCGAAATAAAAATTACGAAATATAACTAATTATCATCTCTATTTGCTGAAAATTTAAGGAATTAAAGAATCATAATATTCCCATATACCTTCAATAACATAATCTGGTTTGTTTTCGCTTCTCTTTATCATATCTAGATTTGTTTCACCAGACAAAACGCAACAAGTTGCAATCTCAGCGTCTATTCCCATTTTTATATCCGTATAGAGTCGATCTCCAAATATTATGGCGTCTTCTCTATTCCCCCCAATTTGATTCAGCTTAAATAGCAACATTTCGGGATTAGGCTTACCAAACGATTTTGGCATAACTTCAGTTGTTTTAAACAATAATGCCGCAATACCTCCTGCGTCGGGGATATATCCTTTTTCCGTAGGACACCTATTATCTAAATGAGTCGCAATATACGGAGTTCCGTTTTGAATTTGATAAGCTGCTTTCTCTAATTTATCGTAAGTTAGCTCTTGATCAAAAGCCAAAATTACGATTTCGGGTTCTTCGTCCGTTAACTCAAAACCTTCATTCTTAAACTCTGTTTTTAATGAGCTTGTACCTAAAAGAAATATCTTTTGAAAATTAAATTTTTTTAAATAATTAATCGTAGGATGCTGAGAGAGAATTATCCGATCGACTGAAATCTTAAGGTTTAGTCTATGTAACTTTTTAATATAATCAGATGTGCTCATACTCGAATTATTGGAAAGAAAAAAGAACTTCTTTTTGTTATCTTGTAAGTGTTCAATTAAGTGAGCCACTCCAGGAAACAAAGTAGAGCCTAAATATATTGTCCCGTCCAAATCAAAAAAGAATATTTTCTTTTGAGCAATTTCAAGTAATTGTTCTTTCCTAGCGATCATATTAATTTTGTCGGAATTTGCAATTAAGAAAGGAAAAATTATATGGAATAATATAAAATTATGAATAAAGTTTGTTAATCTCTTAGAAACAGCAATTTTTTTAAATTGACATTATCATTCTCTATTCAGATCTTACTTGAATTTAATCCTCCTCATTTAATTTTCGCAATAATCAAAATTAATAGAAAAGAAAACGGAGAATGAAATTGCTAAACAAAAAAAAATAAAAGAATTTAAAAATATTTAATAATATTCGGTTTCTACCATCGTGGTAGAATTTACTAATTCTTGGGCAGCTTTTGTAGCTCGCATTACTTTTGCCATGTTTCCTACAAGCTTAAATTTTCCCGCCATTAGACCTTGGATCGGATCTAATTCTTTCTTTAACACTTTAACCCAATTATCGTAAGGTCCAGAAAATACAAACTCAACTGCAACGGGTTCTCCTTCCTTCATAGGTTTTGGAGGTGATCCCGGTTTTAAGGTCTCGTATTCCTCGTCAGGTTCTAAGGCTTTAGCGCCAGTACAATCGCCATGATATAGCCCAACATACATATTGATCTTGTGGTCCAGATTGCCGCTTGGTTCGATTGCGAAGATGAAATCGCCTTAGGTGAAATAGTGAGATCACTACTTCATTCCCACCAAGAAGCGGCTTCCGCATAATTTTGATTATTGTTTATAGCTTTACAAAATTCCTTTGCCCATTCATTTGAAGCAAATTTTGGCATTCTTTATTCCTCTATTAACTTTAATTAATTATAGTTTAATTGATATTGTTATTAAGTAAAAATAATAAATAAACCATTTCAAAATTCTTTTTAACCTCTATCACTTGACCGAAGAATTAGACTATTTAAATGTAAAACACAAAAAGAAGAGAATTAAATATATAAAAGTAGGTTAGTGAAAGAAATTTAATATCTAGATGCCAATTCCGATTGTATTTCCTATTCCGGCAATGATAATTTTGGTTCCTTTTTCAGTTCGTTTTCTTATGGCCATTTTAATTTTTTCGACGATTAACGGAACGGATTTTGTAATTGGTCGTTTCATCGTGGTTATTGCGTCTTCTAAAGATTGTTTACAGATAAGTGCGTCGACAGGAATTAACTTCTTAGTAATCGATTCCTCGATATAATATTTTTCTACACCAATACCTCCTATTGCAGCACCAACTCCTACTGCAATGGATCCAGTTTTTTCACCACTTAGTTTTAGACCCGCATCGATGGTAATCACTCGCGAAATAGATTCTCCATGTTTGTCTACTAGTATTTTAATTGCTTTACCTGGTTTACCAACAGTTCCACCGGGTCCTTTGGCTCTCACTATAAAGATTTCTCTCTCTTCAAACTCAACGCGTTGCATAATCGTATCTTTAGAGATCTCTTCGGCGTCGACCTCTCCGTTATTAGATACATCTCGAACAAATTGACCAACAACCATCGGTCCTAATGCGTCTCCGATTGGGCTTCCTTCCGCAAATGCTTTTGAGGCGTAATAAAAAGCCTTTGCCATAGCCATAATAATTGACATTTGCATTGAAATTTGCATTAGTAAAATCATCGACTTCGATTTTTTACCGAGTATTAAATAATGTTTAATCAATCGATAAATAAAATCAACAGCCATCGAAGCTTCAAGTAAATTTTCTAGCGTTTGTTTCACTACATCGTCGGCGTTTGGTGCTAAAGCACTTACTTCTTCCTTAAATCTATAATCCCTTACATCAATAATGTGATCGATTTTAGGAATAATTTGATAAGGATCTAACATAACGGGAATGATCGCTATAAATGTCATGAAATCTTCAAGTTTTATGGCGAGATCTTTCTCAGTTTCTTTTTTATTAGCGTATTCTTTAAATCTAGAAACTAAGATATGTTTCGAGTCGTCATTCCAATTCTTAATTTTTTCTAAGCCAGATTCTATTTCCTTAGCAGCTTTCCACGCCTGAATCCTTTGTCCGTAAAACATAGAAACGAAAATTAACAAAAAGAACATCAAGTTAAGGATGATCCCGAACGGATCGGATTGTGTTTGACCAAATTGAAACAGATTTAACATTTTTTTAATTATTTTAAGGTAATTAACATATCATAATGACAAAATTTATTTATTCTTTTCTATTATATTCAATAGTTAATTACAGATTTTTCTATGCTTAAAGAGAAAGATGATAGAAGAGGAAGAAGACGACGAGGAAATTTTGGAAAAGGGGATCACTCTTAAAAGCGCTTTAAAACATATCCTCGTATTTTTGCTAATTATTGTAGGAGCTCTTTTCATATATTTTGGTTTTGGTCCAGATCAGTGGTCAAATTTGTTCATTGGATTTATGTTAATTTGTTTTGGAACAACATTAATGCAAATCCAGAAACAGCCCCCAGAACCGATTAGACAAACGCTTACGATTTTAGCCTGCGGAATATGTGGATTAACAAAGGTAAGGAACTACGAACAAGGCGATTTTGTATTTAAAAAAGTGGACAAATGCGTTGAGTGTAAGCAAGATATGGAAATAAAACAGATTTATTCCGTGAAACTGAAAAAACCAACTCAAAAAGAGAAAGAAAGAAAGCTAACACCAAAACCTAAAGCAGAACCTAAACCAGACATTATAAAATAAGTAGCTTATATCACGAATGAGTTTTGAATTTTTCATTTTTATAATTTTTTGAGTGATCTTATGAGGTTTTAATAATAAAACCATCCAATCTCTTTTAATAG
>WJKD01000653.1 GCA_014729315.1 Promethearchaeota archaeon
AAAAGAAAAAGGAGTCATAATATTTCTATTGAAAAAATATAGCATTTTTAGTAAGTTAAACACATTCTTACTTAATCTATTGGGTTTGAGAGTTAGGATTTATTCAAATCCAACGGAACTGTGAAATAAAAACTCGTTCCTTTTTCTAACCCATCCGAAGTCGCCCATATTTTCCCTCCGTGCGCTTCGACGAACCCTTTAGTGATATAAAGACCTAAGCCCGTTCCCTTTATATATTCGTTGCTAGAATTATGCTTTATCATTTCGAATTTTTTGAATAATCTTTTTAATTCGCTTGGTTTTAAGCCGATACCATTATCCTCCACGATAAACAAATATTTATTATTAATTTTCTCGCTATTAATCTCAATTTTTCCGCCGGGAAGAGTATATTTATTAGCGTTAGATAACAGATTTGAAAACACTTGAAACATCCTTTCAGGATCGATATTTAAAGATAAATTATAATCAACATTTACTACTACTTCTTGGTCTTTGTTTTTGAAGAGATAACTTAACTCGCTAATACAATTTGTTATTATTTCCCTCATATTTGTTTGTTCACGATTTAACTCCATCTTTTTGGCTTCAATTTTCATGACATCAAGAATTTGATTCATTAATTTCTGTAATCTTTCTATATTTCGTTGAACAATAACAAGATCTTTCTTTATTTCGGGATTAAGTGTTTCTTTATATTTCGTTAAAATATAATCTGTATAGCCGGAGATTGAAATCAACGGAGTCTTCAATTCGTGAGCAGCAGCAGTAATAAATTCGTCTTTCAATCTATCGAGCTTTTGCAATTCAATATTTTTTTCCATAAGCTGTCTCGTTCTCTCCATTACTTTCTGTTCCAGTTCTTTGTTAAGCTCCTTTAACTTTTCTTCGGATTCTCGAATTTTTAATTCTGCTAACTTTCTTTCAGTAATATCCATGATAAAGACTTGTAATAATGTTTTATTCTCAAAATGTACAAAAGAACCCTCTAAAGTCAACCAAAATTCTTTACCATCACCTCGAGCGATTTGAAATTCATAGGGCTCTAACTTTTTGTTCTTCACTAGAGCTCTAAACCTTTCGGCAAAAACAGGAATTAATTCCTCAAATCGTGCGTCACCTCTTCTCAAAAATAGTTTAAGCACTTCCCTAAAATCTCTGCCGATTAGATCTTCTCGGGAAAAAACCGATAAGAAGCGATTCATGGTTATATTACAATCAACGATCTTACCTTTCATATCAACTAACCATATTGCATAAGGCGAAGAATTGAATAGATGTCGATATTTTTTTTCCGATTCTTGTAATAATCGTTCAGCAACTTTTCTTTCGGTGATATCGCGCGCAATTACTAAAAATTTCGTAACATTATTTTTATCGGTAAAAGCACTGGCATTGATCTCTACATTTATAAAACCTCCATCCTTCTTTTTTATTTTCGCTTCAATTATTTTGTCTCCTTTTCTTAATTTTTCAATTAAGGGAAACACTCCATTTTTATAATACTCTGAAGAAATGAATTCTCTGGGACGATTTCCCAATATCTCCTCTTTTGTATATCCTAATATTTTATAAACAGGTTTTTCGTTAATATATTCAATTTTAAAGTTTTTTCCAATAATTAAAATTATATCATTTGCATTTTCGGAAATAAGTCGGTATTTTTCCTCAGATTCTGTTATTTTATGTTCAGCAATCTTACTTTCTGTGATATCGTGGACGACACCTCTCAATCCTATAGGTTTACCGTCTTCTAAAATTCTTTTTGAAAGAATGCGTGCGTGAAATTGAGTTCCGTCCCATCGCTTCATGATGTACTCGTTTGGTCTAATAAGCCCATGCTTTAAGGTAGTTTTCAAATTCTTTGAAGCTCGTTTGTATTGTTTTTTTGGAAAAAAATCTGAGACGTAAAGCCCTTTTTCTAAATCATCTTGGGTTAACTTAAATTGTTTCAATCCAGCTGAATTTACGTAAGTGATTCTGTTATTGAGGTCTAATTCGTAGATCGTTTCTGGAAGAAATTCAGTAAGTTCTCTGTATTTTTTTTCTGATTCCTCTAATTTTTTATTTGTTCTCTTTAGTTCTGTTATATCCGTTATAACGGCAAAACTGCCAACAAATTCGTTATTAATATCAAAAACGGGTTGAGGTGAGACAATAGTGTAAGCGTTCGATCCATTTTTCTTTTTCCATGTCATTTCGTAAGTATCAGCGTATCCCAATTTCCGTTTTTGAATTTGCTCTCGAATTAAAATTTTGTTTTCCTCATCAACAAAGTTATAAACTAAATGATTTATTAACTCATCTCGATCGTAACCCAATATTTCACATAATCTATCGTTAACATAAGTGATTCTCTGTTGCTTATCAAATATCCCCAATCCCTCATTCATCGTTTCGATTAAATTTCTAAATCTTCTCTCTCGATTACGGATTTCTTCCTCTGCTTTTCTCCGTTCTGTAATGTTTTCGAAAGTTATGAGTATTCCTACAACATTTTCATTAGAATCTCGCAATGGAATTCTATTGGTGTCGAACCAAACTATCTTTCCATCTTCTCTATACCACGATTCAATTGTATGGTATTCTGGTTGATTTGATTCGATTACGCTTTTGTCGCTTATATAAAGGTATTCGGCTTCTTCTTGGCCCCATACGAGCTCAAAATCGGTTTTACCAATAATGTTCATTGGATTTTCAACTCCAGCAATACCGGCGTAGTTGTTATTACATCCTAAATAGATGAGATTTTTGTCCTTCCAAGCGATATATTGCGGAATATTGTCCATTATTACTTTAAGTATATCTTCGGACTCTTGAAGGGCCTCTTTATATTCTCTCGGTTGGAGTAGTTTCCAGAACCTTATCTCTGTTAAATTATCTATCATTTCTCTAAACCTTTGCTCCGCATTCGAAACTTTCTTTGTTTGATTTTCTAGACTCTTTTTAATATGAGAGATAAACAAAAATAGGTGATTTTGCTGTTCGTCTTTTATTGATTTAACAGAATAATCGTATTTTTTAAAGGATTTACTTCTATGTTCTAGTCTAAATTCGCCCCCCGATTCCGCCCCAGCTTCTAGTTTGTTAAGCTTTTTCGTTAGCGTTTTCTTGTCTTTTTTGTGCAGAAATTGGAAAATCGGCTTTTTTAAAATTTCAGTTTTTTCGTATCCGAGCCATGTCTGAAAGGGTTTGGAGTTAATAAAGATGAATTGAAATTCGCTATTTAGAATAAAGATTAAATCTTGCGTGTTTTTGATGATTAATTCTAGTGCCTTATGATTTGCTTTTCCTAGTATTTTAGCAATCTTTTCCATCATAAATTTCACGAGCTAATAAGAACAATGCCTCTTTTGTCAAAGAATAGCGAATCTCAGATTTTACATTATACTAATATGTAAACTATTATTTTTAATAATCCTTATGAAATATTTTTAATAAGAAAAACTATAGTGTTGTATTCTTTTAAATCTAATTCTGAATGATTCATAAAGCTCCCTATTAACGAGAAGATCAATGGTGAATTAATGGAATTGTAAAATAAAATTCGCTCCCTTTATCCTTTCCTTTTGATTTTGCCCATATCTTTCCTCCATGAGCTTCTACGATACCTTTGGTAATAAATAATCCTAAGCCTGTTCCACTCTCAAAAGCAGATCCTCCTTTCTCATTATTAAATCTGACGAATTTTTGAAACAACGAGCTTATCTCATTTTCAGTTAACCCCCTTCCCGTGTCTCTGATCTCAAATACGCACTTTCCGTCTCTAATCTCGTTAGAAATTTCGATCTTTCCATTCTCTGGTGTGAATTTGATTGCATTTACGATTAAGTTCGAGAATACTTGATTAATACGACTGGGATCGACGTATAAGGTTAAATATTTATCCACATTGAGATCGATGTGAAGGTTTTTATCTTTAAGTTGAAAATCCAAATCAGAAATACACCCTTTCACAATTTCGTGTATATTTTTCCTGGTCAATTCGATTTCCATTTTTTTTGCGTCAATCTTAATAACATCTAGAAGTTCTTCGATATAGGAGTGGAGCCTCGAAACATTATTTTGCACTCTCATTAAATCATCTTTTATTTCTGAGTCCAAATCTTTATATTTTGTTAATATAAAATCCGTATAACCTCCAATTGAGATTAAGGGCGTTTTTAATTCGTGAGCCGCAATGGTTATAAAATCGTTCTTCATTTGATCGAGCATTTTTAGCTCTATATTTTGTGCTCTTAGCTTTTTTTCGGATTCTCTAAGTTGTTTTTCTAACCTATGTTTCTCTGTAATGTCTAAAAATGTTCCTTCTACGATAGGAGTCTCGTTTGATTTAGTATCTACAATGTGTGCGTTTATTTCAGTGTAAATTGTTTTATTTTTCAGTGTCTTTATAGGGGCTCTAAAATTTTTTACAGATCCATTTTTAGTCAACTCTTTGTAATATTTCTCGCGATCGTCAGTATTTAAGAAAAATTTTGATGAATGAACCCCTAAGAGATTATCAGAATCAGATATCTCTAAAATATTTTTAAACGCATTATTATGTATTAATAGTTTTCCACCTAATTCTCCTTTAAAGAATCCTACATCCAAATCGTTTACCATATTCTTGTAATTTTCTTCGGAATTTTTTAATTCCCTTGTTCGCTCAAGAATTTTTTGTTCTAATTCTTTATTCAATAGTTTTAGTTTCTCTTCAGATCGTTTTAAATTAATTTCTGCTCTTTTCTTCTCCGTTATATCTTGAACTACGGTTTGAAACATATTTTCTTTTCCCCATTGCAGTTTCGTGCTTTTTATATTTACCCAAGACTCTGTTCCGTCTTTTCTAATTAATTTGTACTCGAGAGTAGGAACTTCTTCTTTTTCTCTCATAATCTCCAAATGAGGTTCGAAAAAAGCTATATTTTTTTGAGCATTATTGAAGAGAGAAAGTAAGCTCACATAGTTGCCACCGATAATTTGATCTTTTGGCGTTTTTAAGAATTCTACTGCTTTTGGATTGCAATCTAAGACAAATCCTTTGAAGTTAACTAAGAAGATTGCATAGGGAGAACCTTGAAATAAACGGCGATATTTTTCTTCAGATTGTTTTAAGAGTATTTCCGCTCGACGCCTTTCTGAGATATCTCGAGAAATTATTATACCTTTCAATCTATTATCGTTATCGATAAAAGTTTTACCCTTAACGGATACCCAAATCCATTTATTCTGTTTATGTTGAACTCTTAAATCAACGCTTGCCTCTCCTTTTTCTTTTCCTTTAAGTAAGGCATCTATTGCCTTTTTTTTGTCATCGGGATGAATATAATCTATAAGGGAATTTCCTACCATTTCTTCTTGTGTATAACCCATAATTTTATAATGAGTCTCCTCATTAACATATTCATAAATCCCTTTTTCGTTAACGATACAAATAAGATCATTTGCATTTTCCGATATTAATTTGTGTTTTTCTTCGGTCTTCTTTAGTTTTTTCTCAAGAACATATCTCTCGGTTATATTTCTGAAAACTCCGCTAAAGCCAATTTTTTTATCGTTTTTGTATCTTAAATAGATTGTAGATTCGAAGTATAATTTTTTCTTGCTTTTTGTATATAATTCAAAAATCTCATCACTTATCACAGATTTACTTTTATATACATTGTTAAAACATTCAAAAATCTTCTTGCTTGTTTGCTTATTAATGAAACTGATATAGTTTTTACCTATAAAGTCTTCCTCAGCATACTCCGAAACATCGAGAAAATATTTATTGATGTAAGTGAAATTACCCTTTAAATCAACCTCAAAATAACCCGCTTTTAGGTTATCTAAAATATTTCTATATTTCATTTCGGATTCTTTTATCCGCTGTTGGGAACGTTTACGTTCGGTAATGTCCTCGTAAGAGACTAATATTCCCATCAATTTCCCATCGTCGTCGATTATTGGTATCCGGTTAGTTCTATATAATATTTCTTCTCCGTTTGATGATTTCCATGTTTCTATGATGTTTTTTTGTGCTTTCTTAGAGGTTAGTACTTCTCTATCTTTATTACGAAGGTGAATTGGGTTTAACCTTGCCCAAGGTAATTCTTTATCCTTTTTTCCAATAATACTCGAAGTATCCAGTAGGTCATTTAATTTGGCAAAACTTTTATTACAACCTAAATAATTTAATTCTGGATCTTTCCAATACACATAATTTGGAATAGAATCAACAACTATTTCCAACATCCTACGCGTTTCTTGAATTG
>WJKD01000654.1 GCA_014729315.1 Promethearchaeota archaeon
GCGCAATAGGAATTAAACGACATAAAAAGATAAAAGCGGATGCGAATCCTTACATGAAAGAATACTCAAGATATTTTTGGGAACGACGGAATGTTAAAGGAGCAAAGCATCTGCCAGGGTTTACGTCTCGTCAAATGAGACTGGCTTTAAATTATTAGAAGTTTAACTGTCGGGTGATCCCACAAGGGTTTGCCTCTGAAATGCTTGAGCTCAGTGACGGGAAACTGTCACGCTGAGTTCTTAGGAGGGAAACGGGGTGCGAACCCCGTGACCTATCCGATTGCTAAAAGTTATAAAATTATTTCTTGAAATATAATTATCAAATTATTGGATGTTTTCGATATGAAAGAGCACTTAGTAAATCTTCTTTATGAACAAGCGAAACAAGAACGATATTTCAAACAAATTGAAGAAGTTGGAATAGAAATCAATAGTGCAATTTGCATAAACAATTGGGATATTGTGCTTGATATAATTGGATTTCCGAAAGATAATACTACAGAATATGACTATGATTATATAAATTCGGGTGGTGAAATAAGAGACGAGAGAAAAAGAATACCTGATGATAGTATCTTTTGTAGAGATCGGTTTTTCGAAAAATATAATGAAATAATTCAAGATTTATCTGAACAGAATATAATGGTTAGTAAATCTGGTCTTTATATTGAAGAAATAATAGATGAGAACAAAGTAAAGAATAACTTATTAGAATATATTGAATGGCTTTATAACGAACTTCAAAATTTTGAAAAACAGAAATAATTAAATCCATTTAACTAATATTTAAGGATTAGGAACTGAAATGACTACTTTTTTGACTATTTTCAATTTATTTTCTGGCACCGCTTCAATAGTTGGATTTGCCTATGTATTTACAAAAAAAAATAAGGAAAGATTTATTAAAATATGTAAGATTGCTTTTGTTATAACAACAATTCTATCCATTTACGTTCTATTTGTACCAGGAAATTATTTTAAAAATAATGTTAATAGCAAAATCCATTATTATTCACTAAAACAAGCTAATGACACTTTAATTCAAGAAGGAAGTTTTTCATTTAGTGGATTTGGGCCATACGCCATAAAGTTTCACAAACCATTCGCAGAAAAACCAGAAGTTGAAATTATAAACGTGAATGGTTATAGTCATGAACCATCTGTTTCTCAAATTACTGAACATAAAGTAGTATTTAAAAGATATTCTTCAGGACCAAGTTTAATTCCTGATTCATTTCAAAAATATATTTGGGTCGCCAAAGGTAAACCATATTCTAAATATACAAATACTGAATAATCAATGTTTTTTGCATTATTAAACAGCTAACCAAGCAATTCACTTGACCGAAAAGCGATGTTTCAAATCAGTTAAAATCAGCGGGTTTAATAATGTATCTTTTAAGTCTGATGATCTGTGCGCTTAAGCTTTTCGGCAAGTGATCGCCGTCGTTATGCAAATTATAATAAGCAATTTTAATAATAAATAAGAGTATATCAATATGCGACCAATAAAAGTCTTTATCAGTGGAACAATTGAAGATATGGGGGAAGAACGAAATAGTGTCGAGTTAACAATTAAGAATGATCTGAATTTTGATTGTATACGTGCAGAAACAAGGGGCAGTACATCTAATACACCAATTGAAGAGTGCAAAAAAATGGTAGAAGAATGTGATATTTTTATAGGAATTTATGGAAAAATATATGGTTTTAAGATTAATAGTCATAAATCTGTTACTGAAAAAGAATATGATTGGGCTGTAAAAAAACGAAGACTAATTTATGTGAAAAATTTTAATGATAATGAATTTGAAGAAAAGCAACTTGAATTCATTAAAAAGGCAACAAATTTTCATAAAGGTAATTTTCGAAGCACAAAATTTAAAAATATTCAAGAATTAGTTTACAAAATAAGGAATGATTTAATTAACGAATTTATTATCAAGGATTATTTATACCAGAAAATATGTGAAACTGAAGAATCAGAAGATCAATATGTTGGAAAATCAATAAATATTGATCAAAACTATATTACTCATAGAGTTGGAAAGGAATATGCTGAAATAATTGATGATCCTCCTAAGGGTATGAAAAAATATGAACTTTTTATTAATGCGTTATTAACTAAGAAGGAGATTTATAACGATCTAAAATTACTAGAATTAATATGCACGAAAAAATTAGACAAATTACATTCGTATATCATTGGAAATCCTGGCGCTGGGAAGACTACAATGATACGTCGTTGGACAAACTATCTCGCAAAAGATGCCTTAAGTGATAAAAAAAATGATATTATACCTATTTCAATTACATTAAGTTGGCTAGCAAATTTGGCAAGAAATCACTTCTTACCTGATTCAATTACCCAAGTACTTTCGATCAATTATTCTGAGAAAAAAAGTGATATTTATTATAAGCCTTTACAAAACAAACTCGAAGATATTTTAAAAACTGGCAAAGGCATATTCTTATTCGACGCTCTTGACGAAGTTAACGTAAAGAATCGAAGCAAATTAGTAAAGTGGATAAAAGCTCAATCACACTATTATCCCAATTGTCCAATAGTAATTACAACACGTCCTGCAGCTTATCAAGGTGGTATATCATCTTTTCAGGAATTCGAAATCCTACCGTTTAATAACGAGCAAATTGATCATTTCATAAATAAATGGTTCAGTAAAGATCAGACAAAATACAAAACAACTTTACATGTAGTTGACTCAAATGATAGCATTCAACGTATGTCAAAAACCCCATTATTATTATCACTTTTTTGTCAATTGATTGAAGAAGATCGGTTTGAAAAAGATTCATTGAACCAAAAGGAATATTACCTATTTGATTCTTGTCTTAATCTTCTATTAGAAAAGTGGGATCATAATAAACGTATTGGTAAAATAGACCGTTCAGGCTCAACATTCCGACTTAACTATAATGATAAGATTTCAATTCTTCAAGATATCGGTTTAGAATTTTACTTGAATGAAAAAATAGTATTCGACAGATCATCACTTTCTAAAAGGATCGAGAATTATTTAATGAACTCAGCACCACAAGCGCTAAAAAATCGCGATAACATTGATAGTATCATAAATGATATTGAAATGAACAGTGGAATTATAAAACGTCTTTCAAATAATTATTATTCATTTTATAACAGAACCTTCCATGAGTATTTCGTTACAAGGGCACTAATTTATGATGCAGAAAACAATAAAAATTGGATAGATATACTGTCACCCAATTTTTGGAATCCAGATTGGTCAGAAATCTGTAAAATGTTTATTTCGTCACTTCCTAATGAAGCAATAAAAATTCTCAAGAAAAGCTTTGAATTTTTGCCACCAAAATGGGGAATAGTTGTAGATTCTTATATAGGATCAGATGATAGACTAATAATTGTGTTAGAAGATAATTATGTTAATTGGGGTGCTAGATTAAATCAAGCTCGAATCCTCAAGCCCATTGGGTATTCAAGATGCATAACTCTAATAAACTCTGCTGGTGCTGCAGGATTAGTTGATACAACATCGGTATCTTCATTTCCTAAACTTGATATCCGTGTAAAGACAGCATATCTTTTTTTAAGATCACTAGAATTGACTTCAGAAGAATATTGTTCGATCGTGTCTGATTGGGAAGTTAAAATTTTGGGTATTGAAAACGAAAAATTATACTTTGAACAGCAGGAAGCATTCGTAAAAGCATATGAAGCTAAAAAAGATGGAGATTTTCTAGAAGAATTGACGCAAAGTACCATTTTTATGAATCTTCATAAAGATGTTCCCAAAATATATTTTGAAAACACCTTAGCTAATATGAAAGAAAACAATAGTAATATTTCGGTTCTTGCTGGAGCGGCAGCGGATGATGCAAAAAAAATTACTCAAGAGATTAGAAAACAAGATATTTCATATTTTTGGATTAGAGCGAAATCGGAAGGTTCAGATGATTTTGACACTTTTCAAAAACTGCATACAAAATGGAGACTCCCAATTAATGAATTACTTGAGAGAATAGACAGAGATGATGAGATACCTGTACTTTGATCCTTTTTATGGTTACCGAAAACAAACAATTTATATTCGATTAAAGAAATTTCTATAATTAAATACAAACTTGAGTAACTTTTAAAATAGTTTAAATATCGCAAATAGTTAATTACAAATTTACGATACAATATAAAAAATGATTACTAAAATAATTGACTACTGTAAAACTTATATTACTAAGCTCATTATTTGTATTAAAGAAAAAGTAGTTTACCAAAGGATTAGATTTTTATTAAAAAAGTTAATTAAATGGGATGAAAAAAGTAGTGGGCATATTTTCGATCTACTAAAATATGGATCGTATTCAAAAATAGCATTACCTTACCTTCATATTGGAATGAAAAATGAATCCTTATTTATTTGTTGTGCTTCAATATATGTCATCGCCCGAATTGATCCTTTAAATCAATTTTTAATACAATCATTAATTGATTCTTTAGGTGACAAAAGGAAACATACTTCCGTGTATGGGCCAGATATAGTAGTTGAAGGTATTTCGGTGAAAAAAACAGCTAAAGATGCATTGTGTTATATTGCATCCACAATGGAAGGTAACAAATTAGTTATAAACGGATTACAAAATGTTATGAATAATAAGCGTCTAACTCTTTTTGCGGATGAGTCAAAAGAGTTTTCAAGTATTTTTGGCAAGTCCCAATATTATACAGAAGCTGTTATAGATGAGTCGACAAAATTATTGAATGAAATATGTCGAAATGAACATAATTGAAAATGTTTAGAAATAATTCATGTGATATTACTTAAAAAATTTACCAGTATGCATAATCGAGTAGGCGGCTCCGGCAGTTACCTACCGGAGTGCGCCTCTCACACCATCGTGCTTACGGGTCTCGTACACGGCGGTTCATTAACCATGAGTCAGTTTAAGGTAATACAATAGCATTGACATATAGCCCCTGCGTTCCAGTCTATCGTTTGTAATTGTAGTACTGAGGATTGGACTGCAGGCAACTGCCC
>WJKD01000061.1 GCA_014729315.1 Promethearchaeota archaeon
ACAGAATTAAGCCAGTTCTCAGCTTCTTCTTTGTTGGAAAATATTCTTCTTTTAGTTTTAGCTTCTGTATCTTTTTCAATTTTTTCAAATTGCATTTTTCCAACTGAAGATTGTGTGACTATAAACGCATCAGCAATTAATTTACCCGACCTTATTACTTGCTGAATTGATTTAACTGCTTCTTCAACATCTTCTGATACCTTGAAATCTTTCATATCAATGATAGCTGTGAACTTTTCATCGTGTTCCTTAAGAAAATCGTCCATTGCTTCCATTATCTCTTCTACCTCCTCATTCGAAATATATCCATCAACCTTGTAGTATAATCTATTCTTATCTTCGTCGTATGTTACATCAAAGGGCATTTACCTTTATCACCTTAGTCTATCCGTTATTAATTTTTTTTTTTTTCTTATATTTAATAAAAGTCCTTTTTTTTAATCATTATGAATCAAAATATATATGTTTTAGTTTCAAATATGAATTAATTAATGCAAAGATATATAAAGAATGACTCGAATATCAAAAAAATAATAAGATTGTGACATTTTTTATTAATTATAAGAATACATAATCAGATACTATTTAGGATCTAATAGATAAAGGATATCTAATAAAAATCTTCCGACAGAATTCGATATAATTAATACTAACCTATTATTATAAGAATAAAAAAAAAGAAGAAAAAATTGATTTGAACTAATTTTCGTAAAAATATTTCCACGCGAGAGCGATTAATGTCGCTCCAATTAAAGGCGCTAACCAAAATAACCATAATTGGATGAGAGCTGTCCCACCAACAACAATTGCTGGGCCTAAACTTCTAGCGGGATTTACGGAGGTTCCAGTTATTGGAATACCAACAATATGAATTACTACTAGAGTGATACCTATTGCTAATCCGGCAAAGCCTTGGGGTGCCTTTTTGCTTGTTGCTCCAAAAATTACAAATAGGAATATTGCTGTAAGGATTAATTCGGCAATAAATCCAGATAATAAGGAATAGCCTCCTGGAGACTGTGAATCGTAACCATTTTGACCTAATCCATCAGATACCAATGAATATCCTGGAAGACCCGATGCGATTAAAAAAAGACTTAACGCTCCGAGAATCGCCCCAATATTCTGTAAAATTATGTAAATAGCAGCATCCCTTTTCTCTATCCTTCCTGCTATAAACATAGCACACGTAACAGCAGGATTCACGTGGCAACCAGAGATATTACCAATTGCATAGACCAATCCAAACAGCGTGAGACCAAAAGCTAAGGAAATTCCGATGACTCCTATGTAGGCTCCAGTTATTACTGCGCTTCCACAACCAATAAAAACTAATGTGAAAGTACCGATTAATTCAGCTAAATATTTTTTAACTTCTGTTATTTTTGTCACCATTGAAGATGTTCTTAAAAAATCATCATCATAATAATAGGTTTCATATTTAACTATTTTCAATTCCAAAAAAAGAAACACATAGTAAAGAGAAAAAGATGAACAAACGGCAATATGACCTATGTGTAAAAGTATTAACGATTAATGATGATGCAAGATAAAACATGAATTTAGGATAATCCATAATGTAATCGCGAAAGTGAGGATCCACTCCCACAAGGGCAACCATGTAAGTAAAAATATAACGAATATCCCCGCAATCATGAAATTTATAGAAGCGTGATATCGAGAAAATCTTTCATCTTTAAACATTAAATACCCAAATAATATCATATACCCCATCCCACTCAACCAGCTTATTAGCGCAAATGTTCCATGCGCAAGAAAAACAGGGTAATTTGTCTCGTCCGAAGGAAACACTCCAATGAAGGAAAAAGTGATAGTAGATACCAAAGCGACACCCACGGCTCCTTTTCTCACGTTCTCGTTAAAATTACCTTCCTTAAATACTCTTCCCAAAGCAACGTAAAAAGGTATAGCAGTGATACCAGATATAATAAGCCCTAGATTAAAAAAAACACCTCCAGGTCCAACGCCTAATTCGCTGACCATGTCATCAAACATATTATAACCCGGAATATGTAAATACGCTAAAAAATCTCCGGTAAGACCGATAATTACCGAAATTAATCCAAAAAATCCTCCTGATAATTTATCTAAAAACTTATCCATGAATCTATTTTTTGTCTCTCTTTCCATCAGCGATCATTGCTAAATTATGAATAATCGGATAAAAAAATTTTCGTACTAAATCAGTATTATTAGAATACAGAATAATGATTTAAAAAAAGTCTATTTCCTCAATAAGTTCTTTGTATCTAGCTCGTAATGTCACTTCTGTAACTCCCGCAGCTTTCGCAATCTTTCTCTGACTTATTTTTTTATTGTGAAGTTTCAAGGCAAGATAAAGCGCTCCAGCGCACACGCCGTTTGGATTCTTTCCCGACACGTTTGCTTTCTTGAGATAAGCTACGAGTATTTTTTTCGTAAACCCTTCGATCTCGCGACTTATGCCGAGCTTCTTAACATATTGTGGCAATAATTCAAGTAATTCAGAATTCAATTTTATCACATCGAATAATTACTTTTAGCAAGCATACCTTTTCTATTATTAGCACTTTTAGGATAAAACTTCTTCTTTACTCATCTTATCACGTATAGTGATCAATATTTCAAACGATCATAGATTATTTGTTTATTTAATTCTGTTTTCGGTATATATGCTTTTTTCTATTAATTAATACCGTTTATTTTCTTAACCAACTCTCTCAGGATTAAATTTCCCATTCCGAGTTTTACCTTTTTTGAGAAAAATAACACTAACACAAATTCGGTGCCTTCAATTTCCATGTAATTTGAAAATATTTTCTGATTGTTTTCTAACTCCAAAAACATTTTTTTGAGGTTGACGAGTTTTTTCTCGCTTCTCACTTCAAACTCTCGCATCGTATTGCTAAGTGCACCATGCGGGAGCGACGAGTATAATACGTGACCCTCGATCGTAAACACTCCACTACCTAAGATCTCTTTCTCGTCGACGCTTTCTCTCAACAAAGCGATTATTTTCTGGAATAGAGGCTTACTGGTAAAGTCTGGAACTGCCTCTTGGTCTGACTCGTTGGTAGATCGACCTCCTTCGTAAAATTCTAAGTGAGAAAAGTCAAAATCAACATTATGATATCCTCGAATCATATAATTTTTATCCACATAGGCTTGAAAACTATGTTCGCATACTAAATTTCCGGGAATGGATACAGTAGTGAGTTGTTTGCTCTGATCGATAATTTTCACGGGAATCTTTAATTTCTTTTTTTTTCCGCATTTTGGGCATTCGATGACTATGTTTTCGTATTCTATAACCGTCATATCGTTTTCGACAATTGTCAAATCGTTTTTTCCCATTTTGTTATTAGTTAAAATCTAAACTCAATTCAACACTCTAGAAGACTACTCAAATTTAAGCTTTTTGAGAAGAAAAATAAAAAGTTTTACACATTCTAAAAAATACTCAATAATCAACTATAAAGAAGGAAAAATATTGCCTTTAGTACTCTGAGTAGGCTAATTGCATGAGTTCTAAAAATTTTTGTTATAAATATAAGTTAGAATTTAGAAGATCTCGTAAAATCCGAAGGATTCGTTCAAAATTATGTATAAGTTTCAGACCTTCTAAAACTGATCACTCTAAGCTCAAATAACTGATGATAGGGAATATCGGGATTACATCTCTCCCTAGACGAATTTTATGTTTTATGGATCTCCAATTGTTTAGCGTTGGAGAAAATCGATTGGATAAAAAAATACAAAAAAATATTAAAAAAGCAAGACAAGAGGGAGTGAAAGTATTAGTTTAAAATGGTTTAGGTCCGCCTTTTTCTATTATAATTAGAATTTTTTAAAAAAAATTGTATAAATCAAATTTTCTTACATAAACATCTTTCTAAGGGACATTTTCGGTTAATTGAGTTAAGATTTTTTCATTTACAAAAGCGCGCATATGATACACAAAAAGATACAACAAAACTCATTAACAAGTAATTATAGCTTTCTTTAATGATATATTCATTTATTATTCGGCAACAACGTTGATCATTTTTAAATCCTATTTAAAGGGAGCATATTGTTAATGCCTATCATTTGCATTAAGATCAGTTATCTTACCTTTTTCATTTGCCAACCTTTAAATAGTAAATCAATTATAAAATTAGCAAAATAAGATACAAGTTTTTGAAAACAAAAAATAAAATCTACACAAAAAAGCTAATCCAAAAAGATTTTTAACACACAATATAATAAAAAAAATTTGTGGAGAATCTTTGACGAGAGGCTTTTTATTAATATAAAACAATAAAGGTGAGAAAATGGCA
>WJKD01000655.1 GCA_014729315.1 Promethearchaeota archaeon
CGATTATGTGTAATAAGAAAGAGAATAAATTGATAAAAAAGAGATTAATCCGGCGTTTCAGAGACTTCTTCAGCTGTTTCTTCAGTTTTTTCTTTGATTTCTTCAGTCTTAGATCCTCCCGGTTTAAAATGCTCGTATTGTCCTTTAACTTCATCGAGATCCACAGTTATTACGGTGTGACCGCGATGATTTGATTCAAAGGTCTTAATTAAGATCTGATTTTGGGGGTCGGAAGGTTTTATAATTACATACTGCCTACACTTGATACAAGCTCTACATCTAATCCCAATCACCTAATTTTTAGTTACTTATTGCTTTATTTTCTAATTATTTAAGATTTTCTCAGATAATAACTTTTTGTTAATAATTAATTAATCATCATTTTCAAGATTTTTTATCCTCCTACCTTGATAGCTTTATTGCCTAATAAAGAATTTCATTGAATTGATTTTACAACTATTAAACAGAAAAATTCTTTTACAAAATTAATTCAATTTTTTCATATTTGCCCCTTTTTCTTCCTCAATTAAGTTGTAATCGAATAAGCAGTGATATTCGTTATAAAACTCCGGTAAATAGATGACCTCAATGTTATAATACCTTAAGCTCTTAATATAGAGTGCCAGCAACTAAATGGCCAAAGCTATTATAGGAATTTCCTAGTATTCCACAATTACCCATAATTTTATCCCCCATATATAAAAACCTCATATCTTTATTATTATATTTCCATAAGGTTTGGAATTGTGTCATCATATCTCTTTTTTAATTTCTCCACATCAAGAGATATTTTATCATTTTTCAGACCATCAATAATGATTTCTGGCTCTGAAATTAAAACTCCTATTTTTTTAGCCATCACATTATGCTTTTGGGCGAGAGATAATATTTTATTATAATTTTTTGAATCTGATTCGATTATGAATCGTCCGACTGATTCACTAAACAAAAATTCGTCATCTCGCATATCTATAGGCTTAGACTCCTTTAAGTTAATTTTTATACCTAGCATATTTTTGAAACACATTTCTGCGATAGTGATGATAAATCCGCCTTTATTGACATCGTGATTGGCTAAAACAATATCATGTTCGTATAAATCGAAGAGAAAATTCCAAGTACGTTGTATTTCTTCTTCTTTTACTTTTGGAGGGACGCCACCATCTAAGTCGTAAATAACCGAATGATATTCCGATCCACCAAGTTCTGCTTTAGTCTCACCTATCAGAAATACATCGTTTTCGGAGTTTTTAAAGGGTAAGGTTATGATATTCTTAAGTCCTTCTATTAGACCTATAATCATAACCACCGGAGTTGCTTTTATCGCTGTACCTGTAACCTCGTCCTCGTTGTAAAAGGAAACATTTCCACCAACAACCGGAATTCTTAACTTTTGACAGAAGTCCGACATTCCCCTAACGGCTTGAGAAAAATACCAAAAAGAATCCGGAATCTGAGGATTTCCAAAATTACAGCAATTCACCATAGCCATTGGTTTCGCACCATTCGCGATTACATTACCGCACACTTCAACTAATCCTCCTTTTGCTCCGTGGTAAGGATCTAAATAACAATGTTTAGAATTAGTTCCAACGCTTGCTGCAATGAATTTATTTGTTCCTATTATTCTTAAAACTCCAGAATCACCATTTCCACACTTTACTACGGATCGCACACCTACTTCGTGATCGTATTGTCGATAAATCCATTTTTTATCGCATATGTTTTCAGAACCAATTAATTCGTAGATAATTTCCTCAATGGAAACTATAATTTCTGGAGTCTCTTGGTTAAGTAAAGTATCCAGATAATTTGGAGGATTCGCCTCTCTTTCGACGGTTGGTGATTCAGAAAGCGCTCTTGCAGGTAAATTAACTACAAGATCATTCTTTTCTTTAACTTTTAAAATTTTTGAATCGTCGGTTCTTCCTATTACCGCATGAGGAACTTCGTATTTTTGAAATACATTTAAAATCTCTTCCAAACCTTCAGGTTTCACGATAAATGCCATTCTTTCTTGTGATTCAGATAACATTATTTCAAAAGAATTCATATGTGGTTCTCTCGTGAATATTTTCTTAATATCAATATCTGCACCTGTGCCTCCATCTCCCGTCAATTCGCTTAGCGCGCAAGATAATCCTCCGCCTCCAAGATCTTTTAATCCTCTCACATGGCCCGTTTTGATTGCTTCTAGCGTAGCTTCTATAATGATCTTTTTCGTAAAAGGATCTCCAATCTGTACAGCAGGTCTATCTGCTTCAGATAATTCAGTTAAAGTTCGTGAAGCAAAGGTCACTCCATGAATACCATCTCTTCCCGTTGATCCTCCCATTAAGATAACATAATCGCCGGGATTATAAGCCTTACTAGGTGCGTGTTCAAAATCCTCAACAGTTCCTAAACCAATGCAAGCAACATTCACTAAGCAGTTACTTTCAAAACTCCTATCAAATTCAACCTCTCCTCCAATAGTGGGAATTCCAGTGCAATTCCCATAATCCGCAATTCCCTTTACTACGTATTTAAAAAGCCATTGCGAATGAGGATTATCTTTTAAAGGACCAAATCTTAATGGATCAAGTAATGCAATTGGTCTTACACCCATACAGAGAATATCTCTTATAATTCCACCAATTCCCGTTGCTGCCCCATGGTAGGGTTCTATTGCTGATGGATGATTATGCGATTCTATTCTGAACGCGATACAATACCCATCACCTATGTCAATTACACCCGCATCTTGTCCAGGACCTGCTAATACATAATCATAATTCTTTTCAGCATCTTCAAAATATTTCAAAATCGGTCTGGAGGATTTGTAGGAACAATGTTCGCTCCACATTACGTCAAACATTCCCAATTCAACCGAAGAAGGTGCCCTATTAAGAGAAGAATTTATTTTCTCAATTTCTTCTGGCGTTAAATCTACATCCAACTTGTCTCCATTTACATTTATTTCGGGCATCTATTTACAATCCTCCGTTTTTAAGAAAATTTACCATAGATTGGAAAAATACTTTCCCATGAGCGTTGCCGTAAGGGCTTAAAATTCTTTCAGAAGCTCTTTCTGGATGGGGCATTAAACCTAGACAATTTCTCTCGAGATTGCATACGCCAGCTATATTATCCATAGAACCATTAGGATTAGCTTTTTCTGTTGGATCGTTTTCACCGTTCACGTATCTTAGAACTATTAGATTATTATCTTCCAGTTCTTTTAGATTATCAGTGAAATATCTACCCTCTCCGTGAGCTATGGGGATATCTACTTGATCATTTTTGTTAAATTTATTTGTAAAAGCAGTGTGAGTATTTTCAACTCGAATTTTGACCCACTTGCATATGAATTTGAGAGAATCGTTTTTCAATAACGCTCCTGGAAGAAATTGAGCTTCTGCCAGTATCTGAAAACCATTACAAATTCCAATCACTGGTTTTTTCTCTTTTAACATGTTTTCTGCCTCATCCAATGCTGGACTGTGAGCCGCAATTATCCCAGATCTTAAATAATCTCCAAAAGAGAATCCTCCAGGGAGAACAGCACCGTCATATTTTGATTCTTTGAATTGATTGTGCCATACGAGTTCAGCATCGATGCCTTCTATTACATTATTTAAGACATGGACCGTGTCTAAATCGCAATTAGAACCTGGGAATTGAATGACGGCTATTTTAATAGTCATAAAATTAGATTCTCATTTTTAGTCTTTTTTTCTTACATCTAAAACTGTGAGATTTTGAGTAACGGGGTTAAAAATTCTTAGATCATTACACATATTTATAACACTTTCTTTAGCTTCATCCTTATTTTTTGCTTGAATATTAATTCTTAAATATTGTCCGCTACGCACATTTAAAACAGCATCGTATCCTTTTTTAGCAAATAAGTCTTTTTGAATAGTTTCTCCTACGGGATCTCTCGCTGCTGGCTTATTTTCTAGAACAACTTCAACAACGAAATCTATTCTATTCATTTACTTAAGAAAATGTTAGTTATAATTTTAATAATTCTTATTAATTCTTAAATAAACCGCAATTAAATTAAATTAAGGAGAAAACTGTTGGGTCTATATAGAATTATCTTAAAACCAAGGGGTAAAGTGAGCTGTTGAATAATTCTAAAATCACAGAAAAAAAGAATTGTTAAAATTAAATCTTAAAAACTAATTAATAATCCTATAAACACCATTGTCACTAAGGCCAATAGTCCAATCCCGTAGCTGTATCCGCTTAATTTAGGTAATCCTTTTTCTTCTGATCCTTCTTTTCCTCTTTTTCTAGCTTTGAGAACGTCAATAATAATCAATAGACCCGCCAATAAAAATAATGAAAAGTTGATGATTAATAGAATTTCGATTAAAATCATTATAAAAAACTTACACGTGTTTTATATTTAAATGTTATCTCTCAATTTAAAGGAATTTCGTTTTCTCTAAATTTTTTTTTATTCGTTCCTTAATGCTGGATAAGTCTGGTTTAAATTCTAGTCCCGTTATCTTCTCGTAACTTTTTTTATATCTTTTTGCCAGTTCTATTTTAATATCATCTGAGATTGGAGGAATGTCTTGACTTGGTTTAATATTAGGGAATACCTCAGGGTATGTGTCCATCAACCATCCTCGAAATATCTCTTTGTCCAAAATTTCGGGCTCTTCACCCGCATTAAACCTCTCCTCATAAGTGTCCAAGATCCAAAATCGGGACGAATCTTGGGTATGTATCTCGTCAATAACCATTAGTTCTCCGTCTTTTATTCCAAATTCATATTTAGTATCGACCATAATTAAACCATTCTTTTGGCAATAATCTTGTCCGAACTTAAATAGCTTCAAAGAGGCCTCTTCCATCTTTTCATAAAGATCTTTATCAACCATACTCTTATCAATTATTTCTTCCTTAGATAAGTAAATATCGTGTCCTGATTCCGCCTTTGTTGAAGGGGTAACTATTATTCCCTCTAATTTTTGATTTTTTCGCATACCAGAAGGAAGCATTATTCCAGAAGTTGGAATATCTTTCTTGTAGTTTCTCCAAATCGTTCCCGTAATGTATCCTCTCACGATAATTTCGATAGGGATAGTTTTACATTGATGTACTATTGAAACATTCGGATCTGGAACCTCGATTAAGTGGTTTTTTACTATTTTTTCGGTTTTTTCAAACCAAAACGCCGATATCTGGTTTAACATTTGACCTTTAAATGGGATCGTGGTGATTACGCGATCAAAAGCCGAGAGTCTATCTGTTGCTATAATGACTCTTATTGATTTTTCTTCTTTAATATAATTATCCCTCACCTTTCCTCGATATAGATTTCCTAATGATGAAAAATTTGTCTCGGAAAGTGAATTTGAAAGATTATTTTTTACGATTTTCTCAAAATTTTCAGAAACCATAATAATAATTAAAATTCCAAAGGTAATAAAAACCCTAATTATTAATTATAAAATAATACCCGCCTAATTTTGTGAATATATATTACTTTTTGTAGTAATGACCGTTGTTAAACTCCTCAACGGGGTATTTTTTAATATTTTTTTGCATTTTTCTCTTAAATGCTTGAGTTAGGTCGAGATCTATACAGTTAACAAAACTAAGCAGATAAATAAAAATGTCTGCGACCTCGTCTGAAATTTTTGAATAGAGGTCCTTATCATCTTTAACTTTATTAATATCGTTTAGATCTTCCCTAAAAAGGAACAATTCCGCTAATTCACCTACTTCAACGAACAAAGCATCAATTAAATGTTTTGGAGTATGGTATTTTGTCCAACCTCTTTTCTGAACAAACTTTTTGACTTCATTCTTGAAAAATAGGATTGTTTTATTCTCTTTATCTGAAATTTTATTAGATCTCATCTCGACCATAATATTCAATCGGTGTAATAGAATTCTCTCTTGTATTGAGATCTATTAATCTATAGAAAGGATTAAAAAAATCTGTCAACATATTAACAATCGTTTTATGAATATAATTGATATATTTTTAAAAAATAAGCTTCTATAATTGCTTAAAAAGTCTGTATGAAAGAAAAATTATAATTATATGACAAATTAGAAAAATTTAATGAAAGCAAATATAGACAAAATCCACGAAAAATTATATATCTCCACGCAATAAGCAAGGAGGATTTTAAAAATATCTTAAAACTTGGTTTTAGGAATATTGTCAATTTAGCAGAGACTTGGGAATACGGGCCACCAAAAAACATTAATATAATTTGAAATTAATGTTCTGGATTTTCCAAAGCCTAATTTTAAAGAAATCTCTAATGTCAAGCTTAGAATTGGATCTTTTAAAAATTATAAAAAGTTAAAAATTAGCGTTAGTACTAGATTAGCGTCAAATCAATCCTAAAATTATCGAAAATTGAGAAAAAATGAGCAAAAAAATTGACGGTAAAACCGTAGCTGAATGGGCGGATGAAGGCATTAAACATTTTGATAACTCAGAATACATTAAAGCAATTGAGTGCTTTAAAAATGTTCTAAAGCTGTATCCTGACCATTTTGATATTTTATTTAATCTCGCTCAAGCTCATAAAATGCTTAAGCAATACCAAGATGAGATAAAGGCTTATCAAAGATTGATAAGGCTAAAACCCGACTTCGCTGAGACCTATAGTTCCTTAGCCCTCGCCTACAATAATCTTAATAAAAACGAAAAGGCAATTGAAGCCTACGAAAAGAGTCTAGCTTTAAAGCCAAATGAGGGGAATAACTGGTATAACCTCGCCATTTTATACAAAAAGCTAGATGAAACAAATGAATCCCTCAATGCGTTTGAGCAAGCAAAGAAGTTGGATCCAAGAAACGAGCTTGTTTTAAGAAATTTAGCTGAACTTTTATACGATAAAAGAAAGTTCAAGGATGCCGTAGAGAATTACAATTCATTAATTAAAATCCTCCCAAACGACGAAAATTTGTATTATAATATTGGTCTTGCTAATGCTAAACTAAATAAACATCGTAAAGCAATAAAATATTATCAAAAGGCTATTGAGCTTAAAGAGGATTATCCCGCTGCTTGGAATGACTTAGGCTATTCTTATTCTATGATGGGAAAGAAAAAAGAAGCAATTGAGTATTACGAGAAAGCTCTTTCTTATGATCCGGAATATACCATTTCTTGGTTTAACATGGCTATTACACACCTCAATTTGGACCAGGACGAAAAGGCGACTGAATGTTTTAATCGTGTTTTAAAATTAGAACCTAATCATAAAGAAGCTAAAATGGAATTACATAAATTAGCAAAAAGTAGAGATAATTAAATTAAATACCTAAAAAAGATTAATAGTTATAGGTTTCTCTCTAATTTTGAATTTTTTTTATAAAATTGCAGATTAATTCGTTTACCACTTCTTTCCTTTGTGCTGGTGCGAAATGACCCGCAAAATCTATAATTTTTAATTCTGAATTTTGAATTTTTTTGTGTAATTCTTCTGACATTTGTTCTGGGGCAAAGTTATCTAAACGCCCTCCAACAACTAAAGTTGGACATTTAATATCAGAAGGATCATATTCTTTAATTTCAGATATCATTCTGAAAATTTGGTCCTCTATTAACATAGTGAGCTGATCTTTAGGCAGATTAACGTGATAAATTGAATTTGTTAATGCAGATATGATGTAGGGAATTGTTTTATCCAGTATGTCTCCTATGGTATTTTTAACTATATCTAAAAAGTTCATTCGCACAAAATAAGGGAGTAAATTGTAAAACATGTTCCGAATGACATTATCAATCATTATATACCCTGAATTCAACAAGATAAGGAACAATACATTCCCAGGATGTTTCATACATATTGAGCACGCAATCATTCCTCCAACCAAAGAATGACCTATTAAGCCGTATTTCTCAATTTTTAAGAAATCCAAAAGGGCTTCTAAATCTCTTATAATATCGTGTCGAATATTTTTAGATAGATTTAAATCTTTCACATGTTCGCTTCTTCCGTGTCCTAAAGCGTCGAACGCAACAATTCTATAATGATCTTTTAAAACTTTTATTTGTTCTTTAAAAAAAGATGCCGAAGAAGCAAAACCGTGCAATAATATAATTGTGCAATTTTTTGATTCCGGATTAATATCCTCGTAATAAAGCTTATAACCCTCTTGGTTTGTGAAGTAGGGCATTTGATAACAATTTGATTTTTATTTCGTGTAATTCAAGTAGTAAAAAATAGCAAGAATAAAATACTTTTCTAAAAAAAACTATAAATATAACTTTCGATCTACCAG
>WJKD01000656.1 GCA_014729315.1 Promethearchaeota archaeon
ATAGTACGGAAAGTGACGATTTCAATCTTGTCTTAATGATTTATTAGATTTGGGAGGAATTTAATTTTAAATAGAACGGTTTAAAAATTAATTAATTTATATCTGATAAGTAAAATATTCTATAATTAAGTAATAGTTATAGCGCACTAATTATCGAGTTATATGGAGTACGAAATGTTTAAGAAGTTTATTAAGGGAAATTCAAATTATAGAGAATGTTTTACCGAATATCTATTCATGCTCTCTATTGTCCTTTTAATAAGCTTTAATTAGCATTTTGCATTTCCGAAACTAACTATAAACATTGATCAAAGATTAGAAAATGTATAAGTATAGCGTTTCAATATTAGGAACTGGATTTATTGGACTCTGCTCCGCTGCGTGTTTTGCTCAAAAAGATATTAAAGTAATTGCATCGACGCATAACGAAAAAAAAGCTAATTTAATCAATAACTGGAAAGCACCATTTTACGAGGAAAATCTCCAAGAAATCATGGACGAAATTAAAACCGAAAAACCAGAACTTTTGCATTGCTCTCTCGATCCTGTGCAAGCGGTTTTAGATACGGATATCTCTATGATCACTCAAGGAACGCCAATGAGGGCGGACAAAAGCATAAATTTGGAGTATATAGAAAGTACAGCGCGAGAAATCGGGGAAGCTTTAAAAACTAAAGATAAATATCATCTGGTGGTCGTAAGATCTACGGTTGTACCGGGCACTTCAAGAAATTTAGTGGGTAAAATTATTTCAGAAGTCTCTGGAAAGCAACCAGGAAAAGACTTTGGTTTATGTATGCAGCCTGAATTCCTTGCAGAAGGCAGGAGTATAGAAGATACCTTACGCCCGGATCGAATCGTTATCGGTCAATTTGACGAGAAAAGCGGAGAGATGCTTCAAGAATTTTACGAATATTTCTACGGAGACCATTTAAAAGAATGTCCAATTTTAAGAATGAATCTGGAGAGCGCTGAATTAGTAAAATACGGCAACAATTGCCTTCTCTCAACGAAAATTAGCTACGCAAACGAGTTCGCAAATTTCGCAGAATTAGTACCCAATGTTGACGTGGTTCAAGTAATGAAAGGTGTTGGGCTAGATTATCGAATCAATTCGCGATTTTTAGGTGCCGGTGTCGGTTTTGGAGGTTCCTGCTTTCACAAGGACGTAAACGCAATTAAAGCGTGGTCAAAATCTAAGGGATACACTTCGAGATTATTAGAGGCAGTGCTAGGGATCAACGACGATCAAGCAATTCACATAGTTGACATCGCCGAAGATTTAGCGGGAAAGTTATCCGGAAGAAGGGTGACTCTTTTAGGACTCTCTTTCAAACCGGGGACGGACGATATGAGAGAAGCTCCGAGTATAAGAGTCGTGGAGGAATTATTAAAACGAGGTATTTCAAATATTGTCGGATACGATCCAAAAGCAAACGAAACAGCCGAAGAAGAGATGGGCGATAAACTCGAATACGCTCCCTCGATCGAAGAAGCTTTAACGGATTCTGAGTGTGCCTTGCTGATAACGGAATGGGACGAATTTAAAAAATTAACTCCTGAGGATTTTAAAAAGCATATGAAAGTTCCTAACGTAGTGGATGGCAGAAGAGCGTTCGATTACGAAACTTTCGATAAGGAATTGAATTTTAGAGCTTTAGGAAGAATAAATTTAGCGTAAACCTGATCCTTATTTTCCCTTAGCTTTACAATTTTTCAGAATCTCTAATTTTTCTATTTTTGTTTTTCATCTTGAATACATAATTTAAGGCTTGCTTAGAAAAATTGAGATCGAAGTATAAAGTAAGTAATCGTTTTCTGTTTTTCATAAAAACTCACATTTAATCAAAAGGAAGAAATATAAAGTGAGATCAATTATTCGGCTTCTCCTGGAGGTAAGGGAGGAACTATGTTTGTAGGCCATTTCTCCACCAGTGGATAATCCCACCACTTTGACGGAATTTTGGAATATCTTCCATACTTTTTTAACCCTTTATTGAACGCTTTTATATTTTCTTTTGGTATATTAAGAACATGTGGTTCAGCGTAAAAGTAGGCTCCATAACCTCCTTCTGAAGTCCCTAAGTTCCGCATCATATGCCATACCTCTCGCTCGCAATCTTCTGGAGTGCCATTCGGATAAATTGTCTGGATGTCAACGCATCCCCAGAACATTATTTTACCCCGAAATTGCTTTAGATCGGGATATCCAGTCATCCTTGGTGCGTCAAATTCGAGCGAATCTAAACCACAATCGATTAAAGTCGGAATTATGGGATCAACCTTACCGCAACAATGCTGGTGTAGCTCGCAACCTCTCTCGTGAGCAGCATCGCAAAGTTTCGAATAGACAGGTTCATAAAATTCTCGAAACATTTTTGGTCCTAAAAATGGTCCATTTTGAGTGCCTAAATCTTCAACCAACAAGAACCCATGAGGATCCGCACCATATTTTATCCACGCATCCATATTCTGGATCATCCAGTCAATTATAAACTCGTTAAATTCCCGAATCTTATCCGGGTGCTTTCTGTGATCGATTAAAAAAGTAGTAAAACCCCTCATATTCATGCCCGTTTGCATAGGTCCGAGGTGTCCTAGCATACAGATGCGATATTTTCTCTTTGCCACTCCTTTCGCGCTTTCAAGAAAAAAAGGAGTATATTGAGATTTGTCAAACGGATCGGGTGTTTTTTTTTCGATATATTCGTCCAAATCAGCCCAATCTGTAAGGCTTGGTCGTCCAGGATGACCCATAGTGGCGTTATCTCCAGGAATTCGATTCCAGTAGCAGCCCCAGACGTCAATCTCTTCGCGCTTTTGGTTTAGCCAGTTGTAGCCCTCATATTTTGGATTATTCTTAGCCCAATTTGGTTTATTCCAATCCCACATACCCGTCGTAATGAATTCGTCGTAAATTGCGTGAGGAAACAATTCCTCTTCATCTTCTCCGTGTCCGGGTTGCCAATTCTTAGAGGGCACCATCGCCATGACGAATACATCTCCTGTACCTATTTTCCAAACAGGAACTTTATCGGGTCCGTTAAAACTGAGCGCCGCTTTAACGCGATCGATCGAATTTATACTTAAACACCATCTCGTAATTTAATTAAAAATACTCTTTTAATATTATAATGGTTAATACTTTATAAGTTTGAAATATTATTAATCTTTCAAACCTTTGAATTTCTTCTTTTTACTAAAATAAATCTCATTGAAAAAAGTAAATATGAACTTGTTAAAACATATTCAAAGCGTATTCAATTAAGTATAAAATTTGTAATTAATAAATATATTTATGATTAAGAAACATTTCTCCGATGTTAAAGAGGAAATCGTCACAAAAGCAAATTCCACCCAAACGACAGTGCGATGGCTGATTTCAAAGAAAGATGGCGCAAGGTCGTTTGCCACACGGAGGTTTGAAATTGAGCCCGGTGGAAAGGTTGGTCTTCACGACCACGACGAGGATCATCACATATACATTCTTCAAGGAAGAGCTATTTTTTTTGACGATAAGGATAACTGGGAAGAAGTTAGCGAAAATGATGTTGTTTACATACCTCCAAATGAAGCGCACGGAATTGCCAACGATGGTCAAGATAAATTTATATTTATCTGCATTATTCCATATCTAGACTAAAACTGAATCCAGTAGCTAAATATCTTTCAGATCTTTTTGTACAGTTATTAAAAAGTCTAATAAAGTCAAAAAATTCAAGGTTTTTAATTATTAAATTTAAGATTAAAGTTATATTATTTCAAGAACTTCTTTAATTTTTTTTTTTGATCGCTCATCTCTACTGAAATTATCGAAGACGGGATTAAGATTTCCGTACGAAACTTGATGAATTATTTACTGTCGATGCACATTTTTCTTTATATAAAACTTCCAACATCTATTTACTCGAATTATGTGCTCCTTTTAACGCATCGAGGAAAGTATCCGGTTGGTACTCGAGAAACTGAATGATCGGAGTGTGGAGCAAGACGCAATTGGCAGCGAAGCGGAAGAAAATTAGCATTTTGTATAATTTTTCTATTTAATTATTCAAAATATTTTTTTGATTCCTCAATCTCAGCTATTATCTCTTCCTTAGTCTGATCTGGGGGGCGGATGTTCTCTTTTTGAACATACTCCATTATATCATAAAGAGAGACATTTGCTTGCGAAGCTGCTTCTTGTAAGCTAACCACACCTTTTTGATATAATTCGGTCATTTCTTTTATGTCATACTCCTTTAATTTCTGTAGAATAAATTTCCTAACAAGAGCAGAACGGTCAATATTTTCCCTTTCTGCGATTTTATCTAATTTTTCGGCGTCTTTATCATCAATTCTCGTGCTTATTGTTTTACTTATCTTTTTCACCTTCTTGTGAAAGTAATTCTAAAAATACTGAGATTCTATTAGCTGACGTGCCATTAACCTTCTTGAATTCATTTAGGATATTGATAAATCTCTTCTTACTGATTTGTTTCTTCAATAATTGGTTATAAAAAAATGTGTCTAACTCTAAGAATTTTACACGTAAATTTTTAAACTTTTTATTAGCTCTTACATCTGAGCTTATACATACCCCTTCTTCTTTAGCCAGAATGTAACAGCTAGTTTCACCAGGATCTCTAAACTTTGGCAGTTCTGATTTGATATCTACTGGAATTATGGGAACTTGATTTTTCTCAAGAAAGTCTTTAGCAATATAGGCATCAGGATAATTATTTTCAATTCCTTTTTCAATTACTTCGTTATAAACGCTCTTATCAATAACTACATTATCTCCAATAATATCAATAAATTCTTGTGCTAAGTCAGTTTTTACTAAGTATATTAATGCGTTTGCATCCAATATGAATCTCATATATTGATTATATACAATCGATCATATTAAAATTTAATTTGTATACAATCTTGAGAATATTGATCCTAAAACTTTATTTTCATACAAGCTTAAAAATAGCAATAAAAAAGAGTAAGCTTCAAAAGGAAAAAGGAAAAAATAGATCCCACGTAATGGGAACAATCTAATAACCAATCAAATTCCATTAAACTCTGTCAACAGACATTTCGTTTATGGTAATAATTTTTCATGTCGAAATATAAACATGAATAGATTAAATTAGAAAATAAATACCCAAAAAATATTATTTCATAGGTGAGAGAATGATTATCATCAATCAATCCAACATATCTTATATTTATAAATTCACCAGATAAATAGAAACATCCTATAAACCAAAAAAATGAGCAATACTATTAAAAAATCCCAATACCAGAGTCGAAGTTAGCGAAAAATATATTGTTTACACTCCTCCTATTGAACCACATGGAATCGCCAACAAGAGCTACATTAAATATATATTCATATGTATATACCATATCTCGAGGAAAATTGAAAAGAAAAATGTATATGATATAAGTAAAATATGCAAGCGATTTTTGCAAAATTCAAATCATATAGAAATCTTTTTAATAAAATATAATAAGGAAAGTCAAAATAAAAATAAAATAGAGTTTTTATTTTGGTGTTAGGATTTCTTCGACTTTTTTAATTCTCTCATCTCGAGATATGCTATCTTTGATGGGGTTGAGATTCCCGTATAGAGATCTGTGATACACCTCTCTATTTACCTTGTAAAACACACCGAGTGTCCATTTACTTGAATTATGCGCTATGTTTATTGCATCGAGATAAGTTTCCGGTTGTTTTTCGAGAAATTCTATATTTTTATTGTATTCGCTCCATTCATGGTAGGGTACGGCAGGTTGAAGTACTTCAACAAATGAAAAGCCTTCATGCTCTATTGCTTGAACTACAGTATCGGTTAGGTGGTCAATTTTTCCCGCAAATGATCTTGCGACAAAGCTTGCGCCCGCAGAGATTAATAACGATATTGGATTGAATGGGCGTTCAATACTGCCTCTCGGTGTGGAAGGTCCTTCCCAACCCTTTTCAGTTAACGGAGTGAATTGGCCTGTGGTCAGAGCATATACGTCGTTATGATGCAATATCATTGTCATATCCGTATTTCTCTTCGCAGCGAAAAGCGTGTGAGCTAATCCTTCTCCCATTCCGTTGCCATCTCCTGAAAATGTAATTACTTTCAGATTGGGATTTGCAATTTTCATTCCTTGAACAGTAGCGATATCCCTCCCATGAAGAGAATATAGCCCGCTTAGTTTAAGATAGTCAAAGATCTTCGCGTGGCATCCAATACCCGCAGAAATTACAATATTTTCTTTTTTAATTCCATCTTGTTCTAACTTCGGTATTGTATTCTCAATAGCATTCAAGATTCCAAAATTTCCACATCCTTTGCACCACGTTTTTTCTGCGTCTGTTTCGTAGTCTCCCATTCTTAAAGCACCTCCTTGATTTTTTCTGATAATTCAATTGGGTCAAAGGGACGACCATCGTATTTGTTAATTAACGAGATCTCCGGAAATTCAAGTTTATTCTTTAGCAGAGTTGAAAACTGTCCGTCCAGACTTTGTTCCACGGTTATAGCGGACTTTCCTCTATAATTTTCTAACTCCCATTTGGGAAACGGTTGCAGATATATGGGTTGGACAACAGTTGCTTCGATTTCGCCGCATTTTAAAGCTTCTAAAACACTCATTGTTGTTGAACCATAGGTATAAATAAGTGGTCCCGAGTTTCCGTAAATGTTCACCGTATTTAGGTTGCGCAAATATTCCTTTAGCGATGATTCTTTCCTTTTCCTCTTTTCGTGCATTTCTTTAATAATCTCGGCTTTTTCTGTTGTTATTCCCAACTCATCGTGTTCGTAACTATTCCATTTAATTAGCTCTTCTGAAGGAGGAAATAAAAGAGGGGATATGCCATCATCAGTAATTTTATACCGTTTGTAAGAATTGCCTTGATGAGATCTATGCTCTGTCCACGTGGAATTTTGAGGTTTAATTTCTACCGTCATTTCACTTTCAGACAAGTGTTTCTCGGTCAGTAAAATACCAGGAGTTTGATACTTCCATACTAAATCTAACATCTCAGAAGTTAGGTAATAAGCTTCTGTTATAGTACTCGGGCTTGCGACAATTCGCACGAACTCTCCATGACCAATACTAAGCGCAAAATTTAAATCTGCTTGTTCGGTGTATGTTGGAACTCCCGTTGCTGGACCCGCTCGCATAGAATATAAACAGAGTATCGGAACTTCTGCCATACCTGCTAAAGAAATTCCTTCGCTCATCAACGCTATACCACCTCCACTCGAGCCAACCATCGTTCTTGCCCCAGTAAACACTGATCCAATGGCCATATTGATGACTGCAAGCTCGCTTTCGGGATGAACTACTGCTAAGTTAAAGTTTTTTGCTTGTGAAGCAAGAAAGTGTAAGAGAGAGGAAGCTGGAGTCATTGGATAACCATAATAAGCGTTTAATCCACTTGAAATCGCTCCCATACCAATAGCTATGTTTCCGGATATAATGGGTCTTCTTTTATCTCCTTCTCCAATAGAAAATCTGTTGCCCAATTCTTCAAAGGCAATATCGTATATTTTAGTTGCGTAGGACAAGTTATCTTTAATTCCGGAAGGATATTCCCTTTTTATAATAATCTCCATCTCTTCTTTTTGAAGACCTATAGCTGCAGATAACACAGCTACCCCCCCTACCCCGATTATTAGATTTTTGAATTTATACTCTTTCGCCTCTGAAGTTAAGGGAATACCAATACCTGATACATTATTGGTCTTATTTGAATTAAACACTTGGATTCCCTTCTCGGAACAATGATTTTTATGCGTATCGTAGCTTCTTTGGTCAAAGTTGACAATTAATTCTGCTTTCATATAATGGCTACTTAACCATCTACTTGAAGTACTTACCACAGAAAAGTTATGCCCTCCCCGAATCAAACTCATGTAATCGTCCATCTGAAAAACGTGAAGCCCTTTATCTATAAAAATTTGGGACGCAACCGAGCCAGCTTTTTTTACGCCTTGACCAGCTTCTCCACCAAATATAACTGTAAAAACATCTTTCACCATATTAATCGACTCTCGTGTCTAATTTTTATGTTACGAATTTCAATTATCTCTTTACGAATTTACTACAGAGTTTGTATAAAAAGATATGTGTTATAATTTTTCAAAAATGATAGCTTTCCTTTTGATCCTTGTTTTTTTATCAGATCAACCTTGAAAAAGAGAAAACTGAAGAATCTTTTAGCGACTTATCCGTTGTCATTTAACTTCAATTGAATAAAAGCAATGAACCTAAGAATTCCTATAACAAATTTTATAAAAAATTAAATGTTTCATTTCTTAAGTCTATTAAAAGTTAAATTTGATTTTACTGAACTTAAGAAATAAGAATAATCAATTTAACTCAATGAACAACTGAAATAAGATAATCATGACTGAAAATAAAGAATTCTCACCATTCATTTTGGGCATAGCCTGCAACTGGTGCACATATGCTGGAGCGGATCAAGCGGGGACTTCTCGTATGCAAAGACCAGCGAATTTGAGAATTATGCGCGTCATGTGTGGTGGACGAGTTGACCCCCAATTCATCCTTGATGCACTCATGAATGGTGCTGATGGAGTATTGGTAAGCCATTGTCATCCGGGAGATTGTCATTATGTTGAAGGAAACTATAAAACTATAAGAAAAATGCCGATTTTTTTTAAGTATTTAGAACAATACGGTATAAATCCGAAACGAGTGAAATATAGTTATGTATCTGCCTCAGAAGGCGCTGAATTAACGGAAATCGTTGATGAATTTGTTAAAGTATTAAAAGAAATCGGTCCAAACCCTTTAAAAAAGGAGGGAAAATAAAAATGCAAGTATTTCAAGTGAAAGTTAACC
>WJKD01000657.1 GCA_014729315.1 Promethearchaeota archaeon
ACCTTAGCACGCCCATGGTTATTCAAAAACTTGGAAAGAACACTCAGACGTAAAAAATTATAAATACAGATTTTATATATCAATTTTTCTTACAAATAGTACTTGATATTACAAACTGATTAATATGAATTCTATTCTTTTATTCATTGTCATTGTCATTTTAGGATTTCTTGCTGCGTTTTCGGATACTTCCTTAGGGATGGGTTACAGTCTATTAACTCCAATCTTAATGTTGATAGGATATCAAGCAATCGTAGTTGTTCCTATTTTGTTACTCGCTCAGATGTGTATAGGATTTACGGGTACAATTTTTCACCATTTATACGGAAATATTGATCTAAGCTCAAAGGAGAAGGATGTCAAAATAACGATTCTCTTTTCATTAACAGGAATGACAGGTATGTTAATTGCGGTTATCGTTGCAATAAATGTCCCTGCTATTGTGTTAAGTATATATATTGGGGCAATCTTGTTCGCCGCTGGAATATTAATGATGGTGAAATTGAAATTTGAATTTACCTGGGCAAAATTATATGTTCTTAGTGCGTTAGGCGCCTTTAATAAAGCGATGTCAGGAGGGGGCTATGGTCCAATTACTACTTCGGGACAAATAATGTCGGACAGAAAAGTTAAGAAGTCTATAGCTGTAACTTCTTTTTCAGAAGCCTTTCTCTCGGGATTTGGGTTCTTATTGTACTTTATTTTTAACAATTTTCAACTGGTTGAAGTTCAGCTAATGATAATAATGGTTATTTCTGGCGTTATTGCTACACCCCTTGGCGCTCTATTGGCTAAAAAATTAAATAAAAAAAGGGCTAGAATAGTTATCGGATTTGCTTCAATTAGTCTTGGCATAATTACAGTTATAAGACTATTTATCGTATTATAGAAATCTTTATTCAAACAAATTTGTTAATTATTAGAAAACTAAGAAATTTATGAGTTAAATCTACTCATTAAAGCTTTATAATCCTAAGTTTTAAATATTTAATTCAATGTAAAGAAATCGTAAAGCGAGTAAAATTAAAATAAAAAAAAAAACCATGTTCAAAACTAATCTATTCTAATTAACCAGGGTTCATATATGTCAAAAAATTTAGTACGAATTGAAGGGATAAATGCAGTAATGGCGGAGAAATTAAGTTTTGAAGGTATAAAAACCATCGAGCAAGTCACAACGACAAATTTAAACGAGTTCTGCTCTATTTTAGATCTCGATATTCCCTCTGCTGAGAAGATCATTAAAAGCGCTGAAGATTTATTGCTTGAAGAAGAACCTGAGAAGGTTCCTCCCGACCAAGAATTAACAAGTAAATATTCCATGAAAACAACAGCAAAAAGAGATATGGACGAGAACGAAGAAAAAAATACTTAAGCACATAGTATAACTTGTTTAATTTTAAATCTAACGCCAAAGAACCTACTTTTTTCTAAGTTATAAGCATTTGATTTAATTAGTCAAAATTTTGATATAACTACATGACAGTTGATCTAACGGAAGAGGATGAGATTTTAGTTGAGAAATTAAGCAAGACGGAAACCGTAAAAAACATTGCCAATTCTATTTTAGAGCATTTAAGCAAGGAGGAATTAGCGTATTTGCTATCAATATACTTTCTTATTAAACTTAAAGGAGGAGGTGCTACTCAAGCTCTTTTTAATTTTTTTACTGATAAGTTCTACGCGTCTATAAAAAATCTTTTAGCTTCAGCTCCAGAGGTAGTACCCGAATTAGTACAAGATGTTAATTTTATTAAAATTGGCTCTAAGATACTTAATAGAGACCTAGATATTAAGGAATTACTCGGAATTGATTAAAAACTCTATTTATTTCAATTTTTTTGTCTTGCATCTAATAATGAAATAAGGAATCTGATTTGTATTAAGAAAAAGAAACATTCCAAAATTTCGAACGCTAAAAAGATATTTAATAAATTCTAGAGAATATCTTTTAAAAATATCTGAACTTGAAGAACTTAAAAATCTAATACTATACAAAAGTGAATGCCTATTTACAAAAAAATACTGGTTGGAACAGACGGATCTGAAAACGCTGAAAGAGCTCTAGAAAAAATCAGAGATGCACACGAAAATTGGAAAAGTGAGATTGTCGTCTTTCATTCTTACGAGCATCATCTATTCCCAAGAAGTATTCCAATATCTACTTCTATTCCCTATGGATCCGCTTATACTATTCCTGCTTCAGATTATAATCAAATTAAGAATGAATATAAAGTTCGGGGCGAAAAAATTTTAGCCAGAGCAGAACAGATTTTTAATACCAAGCAGGTACCAATGGAAACAAGATTGATAGAGGGAATGGGTCCTGAAGAATATATTATTCAAGTTGCTAAGAACGAAAATTTCGATCTTGTCGCTTTGGGATGTAAGGGACATTCGAAGTTAGAAGAGATATTCATCGGATCAGTAGCGAAAAAGGTCCTAAACAAAGCTCCGTGCGATATTTTAATCGTGAGATAAATAAAAGCTTTAACTCCAGTTTTTTTCTTATTTTTTTCTGATATAGACCTACTAACACTCAATATATGAAAGACTAATAGAATAATTAATAAATTCTAGAGAAAATCTTTTAAAAATTTCTTATCGTCAAGATTCTTAAATGAAACAAAGGTGAAATCATATTTATAAAAAAATTTTGGTTGGAACCGACGGATCTGAAAATGCGGAAAGAGCCGTTGAAAAAATCCGAGACATGTGCGAAAGATGGAACCACGAGGCCGTTGTTTTCCATTCTTATGAACATCATATGTTGCCCAAAAATATTCCAATCTCAGTGCCGATATCGTATGGCTCCAGTTATACGATTCCTCCTTCAGAGTATAACCGTATTCG
>WJKD01000658.1 GCA_014729315.1 Promethearchaeota archaeon
ATCAAGTGTATATGTTGGCGCCTGAGCGTATACATTTGGACTTAGGGAAAGCGCAACTATATTTAACAAGAGAAAACAGAAAATAAATATGTACTTTTTTTTCACTTTTCCATCAAAAAAATTTTTAATGTGATTACTAATTTTCCTTTAATTTATTAAGAATTAAGAATAAATAATAAATATTTTTTCAAAACAAATATAATAGTCTGTGACGAAAATTAGTATAGCATTTTATTAGTAGATTCTAAGCAGATTCGAAAAATGGGTGAAAAATTAATGAAAAGTGAGGATATATGTTATATGTCTGCCTATGAAATGGTGGACAAGATTAAAACGCAAGAGCTTACTTCCTCAGAAATAACAGAGACGATTATCGAGAGGATAGAAAAGATCAATCCTATTATCAATGCGTATTGCACACCTACTTTTGATTTGGCTCGAGAAATGGCCAAAAATGCAGATAATGCCGTACAAAAGAGAGAAAAGTTGGGTCTTTTGCACGGTATCCCAAGTTCGATTAAAGATCTTATTGAAACTAAAAATATAAGGACCACTTTTGGATGTAAGATTTACGAACATAATATACCGAAAGAGGACGAAATAGTTGTTCAAAGACTCAAAAAAGAGCGAATTGTTTTACTCGGAAAAACAAACACTCCTTCCTTTGGTCATAAAGCGGTTACAGATAACTTTATTTTCGGGGAAACCAAAAATCCCTGGGACTTAAAAAAAACTTCTGGTGGATCGAGTGGTGGCGCAGCAGCAGCGGTAGCGAGTGGACTGGGACCTCTTGCGATCGGTTCTGACGGCGGGGGTTCCATTCGCATACCAAGTTGTCTCTGTGGGATATATGGATTAAAGCCTAATTATGGAAGGATTGCGAGGAAATTCACTAAAATCGGATTTTATTATTTTTCTCATTATGGGCCAATAACTCGTTATGTTAAAGACGCGGCATTAATGTTAGATGCAATTTCGGGTGCTCATTCGGACGATAAATATTCTTTTTCAAAACCGACTTTTAATTTCTTAGAGGCATTGAAAGAAATACCAAAAGATCTTAAAATAGGATATTCGTTAGACTTAGGGATCGCAAAAGTAATTAATCCGGAAATTGAGAAAAATTTCTTTGATGCTGTAAAGAAATTCGAGCAATTAAATTGGAAAGTCGAAAATGTTAAATTAAAACTTAGAAAAGCCTATCGTTCGTTTGTTATTTTGGTAACAGCAGGACTTGCCTTTGATCATAAATCTGAAGTAAAAAAATGGAGAGATAAAATGAGTCCTACTTTACTTAAATTGATAGAAGCGGGAAAAGGATATAGTTCATTAGATATTATGGGCGCTGAATATCAATGCTTAAAGTTTTACAATTATTTTAATAAATTCTTTAAGGAATATGATGTCTTAATCACTCCAACTACAGCTGTTCCCGCTTTTGACTTGGGTAAAATGTTTCCTCAAGAAATAGCCGACAAAAGCGTATCACCGGCGTCGTGGATGCCTTACACATTTCCCTTTAACATGACATGTCATCCCGCTGCTTCTATTCCCAGCGGTTGGACTCAAGATGGATTACCATTAGGGATCCAAATTGTAGGGAATAAACTTGACGAAAAAACAGTTCTACAAGTATCAAAAGCGTTCGAAGATCTTGCTCCGTGGCAAGCTAAAAAGCCAAATTTCTCCTAATTTTTAACTTTTTTTAATGTTTCTTTTTTAGAGATTTAATGTGACTTATATAACTATTTAAATATAAAGATCCAATATTGTATTCTAAAGTAAATTTTTGGAAGGTGAACCCATGAATAAAGAAGATATAGTATTTATGTCTGCTTGCGATATGATTGAAGCGATAAAATCTCAGGAATTAACATCTATTGAGATCGTAGAAACAATTATCGAAAGGATAGAGGAAATAAACCCTAAAATAAATGCGTATTGTACACCAACTTACGAGTTAGCGAGAAATGCCGCTGAAAAAGCAGATAAAACTACAAAGCGAGGAGGAGAAGTCCCTCCTTTGAACGGTATACCCATAAGTATAAAAGATCTAATGCAAGTGGAGGGAATAAGAACTACTTTTGGTTGTAAAGCATTTGAAAACAATATATCTCAAAAAGACGAACTAGCTGTTTCGAGATTAAAAAATGCGGGAGCGGTGATTCTCGGTAAGACAAACACTCCGGCATTCGGACATGTTGCGATAACTGATAATCTAATATTTGGTCCTACTTTAAATCCTTGGAATTTAGAAAGAACATCTGGAGGCTCAAGTGGAGGTGCTGGGGCAGCAATTGCAGCAGGAATCAGTCCACTGGCATTAGGATCTGATGGAGGAGGATCTATTAGGATTCCGGCGAGTATAAACGGAATTTATGGTTTTAAACCTAATTTTGGAAGGGTGCCAATCTATCCAAAAA
>WJKD01000659.1 GCA_014729315.1 Promethearchaeota archaeon
GGATTGGAGAGGTTGGTGGGGGAAGTGGCTTAACTTGCCATGGTTTGGACCGTTGATGGAAGTTTGCAGACAACCAGTGCTAAATCTAAATTATGACATATTTGGTATGGAATAGATAAAATTTGTTATTCATAAATAGTAAAGAAGTCGATGAAAAAAGCATTAATCACAGGTATTACCGGACAGGATGGATCTTACTTAACAGAATTTCTAATCAATAAGGGCTATGAAGTTCATGGCATTATAAGAAGAAGTAGTTCTTTTAACACAGCAAGAATCGATCATCTTTATAAAGATCCTCATGTTAATAACAGGAAAATGATTCTACATTACGGGGATCTCATTGATTCGAGTAATCTGAGCCGTCTGATTGAAAAAATCGAACCTGATGAAATTTATAATTTGGGTGCGCAAAGCCATGTGCAGGTTTCATTTCACGTTCCGGAATATACATCTGAAGTTGATGGTTTAGGCACATTACGCCTGCTTGATGCCATTCGGGAATCTGGAATCAGGACAAAATTTTATCAAGCCTCTACAAGCGAGTTGTTTGGCAAAGTGATGGAAATCCCACAAACAGAAAAAACGCCGTTCTATCCGAGAAGCCCTTACGGCGTAGCCAAGCTTTATGCTTTCTGGATTGTAAAAAACTACAGGGAAGCATACAATTTGTTTGCATGTAACGGTATTCTTTTCAATCACGAATCGCCCCGCCGCGGTGAAACATTTGTGACGCGCAAAATAACGATGGCTGCTGCGCGTATAAGGATGAACCGGCAGGAAAAGTTATATCTTGGAAATTTAAACGCGAAACGAGATTGGGGGTACGCTCCGGATTATGTCGAGGGGATGTGGATGATGCTGCAACAGGAACATCCGGAAGATTTCATCCTGGCAACAGGAGAAACTCATTCAGTTCGCGAATTTACAGAGTTAGCGTTTCAGGAAATTGGGATTGATCTGGTGTGGAAAGGGGAGAATGAAAATGAAGTTGGAATTAATTCCCAAAATGGTAAAATACTTGTCGAAGTTGATAAGAATTATTATCGACCGACTGAAGTAGATCTGCTCATTGGAAATCCTGCAAAGGCAAAAGAAAAACTTGGTTGGAAAAATAAAACAAAATTCAAAGAACTGGTGAAAATAATGGTGCATGCCGATCTCGAAGAAGTTGAAGAGAATCACTAAAGCGTGAGGTCTTAACTGTGAGTTTTTTTAAAAATAAAAGAGTGACTGTAACCGGTGGAAATGGTTTTCTGGGACATTATGTGATTGAAAAACTACATCAACATGGCGCCCAAGACATTGAGATAGCAGACAAAGATCGATATGATTTGACTATCACGGCAGACATTGAGAGAATGTACGAAGAACAGAATCCGGATATCGTAATTCATTTAGCTGCGGTTGTTGGCGGAATTGGCGCGAATAGAGTAAATCCGGGCAAATTTTTTTATGACAACGCGATTATGGGGATACAACTGATCGAATATGCCCGCAGGTTTTCAATAGATAAATTCGTCTGCATCGGGACAATTTGTGCCTATCCCAAGTTTACTCCCGTTCCATTTAAAGAGGAAGATTTGTGGAATGGTTATCCTGAAGAGACTAACGCTCCTTATGGGTTAGCTAAAAAGATGCTTCTGGCTCAGCTCCAGGCTTATCGGCAACAATACGGATTCAATGGTATCTATTTGCTTCCGGTAAATCTTTATGGACCTATAGATAATTTTGATCCGGATTCATCACATGTAATTCCGGCTTTGATTAAAAAGTGCTTCGATGCAGTTCGGAACGGAGAAGATGAAATTACCGTGTGGGGAACAGGCGAGGTTTCGCGGGAATTCATTTATGTTGAAGATGCTGCTGAGGGAATTGTGTTAGCAACAGAAAAATATGACAAACCTAAACCCATTAATATCGGTGCAGGATTTGAAATCCGAATTAAGGACTTGGTCGAGCTCATTGCTGAATTAACCGGATTTCAGGGTAAATTGGTATGGGATTCAGAAAAACCTGATGGACAGCCGAGAAGAATGCTGGATACTTCGAAGGCTGAAAAAGAATTTGGATTTATTGCAAAAACAGAATTTAGTAAGGGATTGGAAAGCACTATAAATTGGTATCGGAGAACAATAACATCAGTAGCTGATTATATGCAATAAGTGAAATATTCATTCTAACAATAATAAGATATAGAACTATTAAGTATTGATCAAATATATATGCACGACTCTGAAGCAATTTTAAATGAATCCAGAATTTTTCTAAAAAGAAAAATCAACAAACTGGTAAAGCATCATACTTTTAGGAACATCAGTTATCTGACATTGGGTAATGTTCTTTCACAAATTATTGCTTTAATTGGGGCTTTTTATATTCCTAAACTTTTAGGTCCCCGAGGATATGGAGTCTATAATATCGTTATTACGTACGTTAGTTTTTTCACTGTTTTTACTCTTAGTGGATTAACAAAGGTCATAATCAGGCAAGCAGCAAAGGATGTCTCGAAAACGAAGGAAATTTTAGAAGATACAATTGGTTTGAGGAATCTCTTCTCTGTATTTGCAACTGCGCTTTGTTTAGTAGTTGTTTTTTTTCTTGATTATGAGAGAGGTACTAAAGTTTATATTTTAATTTATTCTACCTCTTTGCTATTTAGAGGAGCATTTAGTTCAATCGATGCGATTTTCTTAGCTCATCAGAAAATGAAAATTTTAGGAACTATAGCCGTATTAAAACAGCTTATAAAAGTACCTCTATCAATAGTTCTTCTTTACCTTGGATATGGTGTCCTTTCACTTATTATTGCACATTTATTCATTGAAATAATCAGTCTATTTTATATTTATGTATCTTCAAAAAAACTGATTGTTTTCAACGTATTTAGTAAAGTGAAAGTTCTAAAAGATTATGTTTTAAGCGGAATAAGATTTTCTTTGTTAGAGTTTCTCAATATCTTGAGCGGAAGAATAGATTTAATTATGCTGTCATTTTTAACAACACCGGAAAACGTTGGCATTTATGCATTGGCATATCGTTTAGTTGAGAAAGGATTTATAATTAGAACACCAATTTCACAGAGTTTATTTCCGTACTATTCAAATAAATTTAATAATAAAAAACCCAATGTGCGAAATTTGATAATACACACAGCACTTATTTTAATTCCTATGATTTTTTTCCTTTTACCCGCAATTATTCTGATAGAACCAGTCATTGCGAAAGTTATAGGAAATGAATTTGTAGAATCTGCAGGGATATTTAAGATACTTGTACTATATTTTATTTTGAATTTTAGTGTAATTCCATGGGGATTATATCTGCAAGTAACTGACAAAGAGAAAATTGTCCTTAAACTGACTTTCTTTAAATCGATTCTTAATATAGGCGGCAATATTGTGCTTTTCTACTATTTTGGATTATTGGGAATAGCTTATTCAACGCTTATAAGTGTTTTTTTCGTAGCTACCATGCAAATAGTCATTTCTTATTTTTATATTCAAAGATGTTAAGAAATTTAATTTTTAATGAGGTTCATAATGAATGGAAAATTTCATAATAATGATCCTGTCATTATAGGTGGATTCGGAGGTAGTGGAACCAGAGTTGTTGCTGAAATTTTGAAGATATGCAATTTTATGGCAAGCCCGGATTTGAATAATTCTAATGATGATCTGTTGTTTACATATCTTTTTAAATTTCCTCAGAAATACAAAAACAGAGATTATGTTGCTAAAAATTATGATCAAATAGAAAAGATGCTCGGATTGCATAAAAAATTGTTCTTTAAAAAGCAATTGAATATTTACGAAGTTCTGAAGTTATTCAGTATTGGTTATAACCATCATTTTTACAATCATTATTATAATTGGAAATGGGTTTTAACAAGAATGAATAATATGTTGTTATGCAAAGAAAAAAGAGAATCTACTCGATGGTTTTTTAAAGAACCACATACAACCTTTTTTTTGCAACGTGAAAAGGATAAATTTTTTCACTGTCCTTGCGCTGATTTGCTATTTTTACGAATGCTGAATAATCATCCGGATAATAA
>WJKD01000660.1 GCA_014729315.1 Promethearchaeota archaeon
CGTATAAACCGGCGTGGAGTCATCGACTTCATACACCGGGATCGTCCACTGCGACGCATTGATCCCGATATTGGGCGTATTCGGCTCGGTCTTCATCAACGCAATCCATTCATCACTCCGCGCGTCGATTTCAGGATTTTCCCCAATCGGCTGATTCCAGAAACTCTTATCCGAGAAAAAGCGTTTTTCAAATTCGGGTTGATTCGATATGTTTGAACAGGAAAGAAGAAAAGTAAATAAGAATGTGGCAAGAACTAGCTTGTTCATGATAGTTTTGGTGTATACCTTCTTTTTTAATTACGCTCTGTCTGAACTTTTTCTAAACCTCAACGCAAATTCCCTCTCTCCGGGCAATCTCAATGATTGTGCTTCCGTCATCGGTTTTCCATCGATTTGTGCCTATTGGAATGGGTTCAATCCGGCTATCTGTTCGGGCAGCGGTTCTCCATAATAAATTAATGTCATCGCGGCTATATGCTTCATCGTATTTATCGGAAATGACTAATAAATCAATATCACTCCATTCATGTGTATTTTCCCGAGCATAGGAACCGAAGATAACGCCCTGCCTGACCGGTATTCCAATCCGCAAAAGCTCTTTTAAGTATTTCTTCACGGATGTTATAACAATTTCGCTCATCAACTAATTTCCGCTTTCAAAGTAGCTTCTGAAAAATCTGGTTCTATGTTTCTGGTCCGAAATTCCTTAATTAAGTCCTGTTTGGGAAACCGCATTTTTTCTGCGATATAGCCTAAAGAACCAACTCCCTCTTTGTACAACTGAATGGCACGTTTTATCTTATATTCATGAATTCCCATGCGGAAAATTTCTCTTAGCGTCAAATCTTCTTCGGGAACTCCTTCGATCCAGTCCTGCGGAACCTCTATAGTTACTACTTTTGACATATATTCTCCTTTATTTCATTTATTTGTTTTAAATAACTAACAACTAATGGCGATTTCCAATACATCAAATTCTCTTTTTAAATTTACAATAATATCTTTTAAAATCAAAGAAGATTATTGCTTTCAGATATTATTGCTCAAGAAAACTAATAAAAGACAATCCTCTAGTGGGTAAGGTGTTACAGTCGTCATTGCCGGGTGTTATTTATATGAACCAGTTGATCCAGTCCGATTTGTTGAAATTTCAATGGGAATTTACATAAACAGTAGTGATTGGAATATACGCTGCCATTTAATATTGTTAATGAACAAATCGATGGGAGAACTACGTCTTGTTGTGACTATTTTTAGTGTCTATTAAAAATCCATTGCATATTTGCTAGCGAATTGATATATTGATTTTACTTCAATCGTGTTTCCTTATGCTCAACACCGCTTTTTTCGTGACTAATTGCGCCTAACTTGCTCGTTAACTGCGGGGTTCGCAATCGTCACCTGCCCGCCGTTTTTCTCGTACACAACATTAGTAAATGATAATTATTTCATTTTTGCACTTGATCTGATTTAATTCGCCGATGCGAGGCGGGTCAGGTGCACGAATTTGTTATGCAATAGCTATTTAAAAAAATGCTTTATAAAAAATTTCTTTAATGAGTTCTGTTGTCTTTTGAGTTTGTTGAGCCTAATTTTCCTGGACAATTATTATTCACAGCGACTACCATTAAGGAATCAAGGCGTGCATTTAATAAAATATTTGTACTACAAAGCTGATCTACACTAAGCCCTATTACAGATACAAGATTTGTTTCCATCAAATAAGCTCCATTAAAATTTGCTTTGCCCAAATGAGCATTTGTAAGATCAGCATTGAAAAGATTTGCCCATCTCAAGTCCGCTCCCGTGAGAAAAGCCCCATTGAGATTAGCATTGGCAATATGAGCATCATTGAGTTTTGCTTTAGTAAGATTAGCCCAACTAAGATCTGCTCCTGATAATTCAGCTCCTGTGAGGTCAGCCTCTGTTAGATTCACTCCATTTAAGTCAGCACCCGTAAGGATCACATTTTGAAGATCTGCGCTAGCGAAATTTGGATTCGGTACAAGAGGAAAATCAATTTTATTGTCTACTAGAGCCTTAAGCAGCAAACCACGCTCTGGACTAATTAGTCGTGCAGAATCACCTGTAGTGAAGACATTAGGATCAAAGAGTTTAGAAACAGCAACAATCCTATAAATAAGTGAACGAGGTAATTCCCAAGTACTATCAGGATGAACACCAATTTTATCACGTTTTAATTCAATATCCTCAACTAAAGAAGATAGATCAACTACATTAGCAGAACGCTGTAAATATTGATTTTGATCAATGAGGGCCAACGTCTGTTTTTGGACAATATCATTTTGTCGTTTATACTCTCCAAGAGTCTTCCACCCAATGTAAAGAGTAAGAAGCGCAACGATTCCAACACCACTTGTTCTCAGCATAACTAATACTTTCCAAAGAAAAGCGGAAAAAGCAGCTGATCGAAGCTGGCCAGGTTTTCTAATGTAGATAGTCAAATTACGGTATCCAACCGGTCAACCCATGCCTTAATTGACCGGCGTGTTCTTTGACATATTCCGTAATTATTCAGCAGGAGTCCAGTGTGGTGGCAACAGGAGATTCAGCTTTTTAAAGGGGTGATCTTTAA
>WJKD01000661.1 GCA_014729315.1 Promethearchaeota archaeon
CATTGAAAAATATTGTGGAAAAGGCAATTAACGAATATCGTGATGAGGATCTCGCTAATGAGCTGAATTCTGCAAGAAAAGAAGCGCATGAAAAGTTGCAACTTATTTGGGACGGCATTAAACAGAAGTACCAGGCGCAATTAGAAGAAACAAAAGATAAGGTTACAAACATCCTGCTCTATTATGAGGACAGGGCAAGCGAATTGAACACTGAAATGGAAGAGGAATTAGGACCCTATCGCAATATGATTAAAACGTTATGGCATGACATTAAAGATGAAATTGATCAGATACAGATAGAACTGCCGGGAAAACCGCAACCCAAAATAACAACGGTTTCGGATTCATTTTTATTTGATAGCGATCGTGATTATTTCGAGCAATTGGCAGCCTATCAACGCTACATGGGAGGCGATAGTAAAAATGGATAGATTAGGCGAATCATACGATGTGGCGGATTACCTGAAAAGGAAAGGTTTCGCTGTTAAAAGCGTTCGGGGGAAAGAGCTTGTTTTGGATTGCTTTTTCTGCAATCCGCCGGATACAAAAGGACATTTGTATATTAATGATGATACAACGCAATTTAATTGTTTTAAATGCGGTGAGACGGGCAATATCGTATCATTGATGAAATATTTTGGAGACAAGGTGATGGATGGTAATTTAAGTGATGATGACCGGAAACGGATAGAAGAAAAAAAGACGGCTGAAGAAATATGGGATGTTGCAGCGGATTTTTATCACAAATCGATGACCGATGAAGTCGTTGATTATTTGATAAAAAGAGGTTTTCAAAAAAGCATCATTGAAAAATACAAAATCGGTTTTGCACGAGGGGGGCTCAGAAATCATTTGCTTAAAAAAGGATATACAATAGAGCAATGTAAAAAAGCAGCCGTGGTAAATGATAATAATAAAGATTATTTTTACAAGCGAATAATATTTCCTTATAAATATAATAACAAAGTAGTATTGCTCCGGGGCAGGGAATTCAATTCTAACAGCAGTAAAAAATTTCTTTCTTTGAAAGATTATGAGATCCGACTGTATAATGAAGAAGCTATTCGAAAAAATGAATTTGTCATTATTGCTGAAGGCGAATTGGATTGCCTTATGCTGCTGCAAAATGAATTCAATAATGCTGTTTGCATCCCCGGGGCAAACAGCTTTAAAAAGGAGTGGATTGATAAATTTGATCACTGTAAGATTGTGTATTTAGCATTGGATGCGGATAAAAGCGGCAAAGCGGGAATTGAGAGGATTGCGAAAATGCTTGGTGAAAAAGCAAGAATAGTACAGCTTCCCCAGGGACTGGATATTAATGACTTTTTCATGCAGGGAAACACTGCTGAGGATTTTCAAAATCTATTAAATAGCGCAGTGAGTTTATTCGAGCTGAAAATTTATGAAATTAAAGACATGCCGGAAAATATTAAACGGGTGGAGCTGAAAAACTTAATTTCAGAATTGGTAATACTCGATCCTTTCGATTTAAATCATTATAAGGATATAATTATTAGAAATTTTAACATTGGAAAAAGGGAGATTAACGAAATGATTAAGATGAAAAAAAACAAAGAGCATAAAGAAAATCCTGAAACTGAAACACAGGATATACCAGCAATCGAGCTGAGTGATGCAGAGAAACAGGAAGCAATAATTTTGCTTAAGGACCCGGAGCTGCTAACTCGATTCCTGAATGACACGGAAAAAATAAGATTCGTGGGCGAAGATTGTAACAAATTGCTGTTGTTGTTGTCGATGACATCAAGAAAGCTGGATCGTCCAATTGATATTATTGTGAAGGGACCATCATCCGGTGGTAAAAATTATGGAATAAATAACGTTGCTTTATTTATACCCGAAGAAGACGTACAAGCATACTCGGAGCTAACCCCAAAGTCACTATATTACCGGACAGATATACTGAAACATAAGACATTAATCATCGCCGAAAGAGTGGGTGCGGAACAAAGCGACTATGTTCTTAGAACGATGCAGAGCGAAAAAGAATTGATTTTATCAACAGTTGTAAAAAATCCAGAAACAGGAAAAAACGAAACAAAAGACATTAAGGTTGAAGGACCCATGAACATTATTGAATCGACGACAAAGCATAGAATACATGATGAAAATGAAACGAGAAGTTTTGATATTTTCGTTGATGAATCAGAAGAACAAACAAAAAAGATACACCAGGCGCAAAGAATGAAATATAAAGGTGAAGATATTGATAAAGAAAAAATCACCTGTCCGTGGAAAAATGCGCAGCGATTGTTGAAGAAATATAAAGTCATTATTCCCTATGTCGATCAGATTACTTTCGACACATCCACAATCAGGTCCCGAAGGGATCACGAACGATTCCTGGCGTTAATCGAAGTTACAACTTTTTTGTATCA
>WJKD01000662.1 GCA_014729315.1 Promethearchaeota archaeon
CAACAGAACAAAACAAGAGTCAGCGCTACCGAGCCATTTTCAGAAATTATAGCTATGGAGGATAGCGTTGAAGTCATATTTGAAGTGCCGGGAATTGAAATTGACGATATTGTTGTGTCTTTAGATAGAGAAGGAACAAAATTATCTTTTACGGCAATAAACGAAGATCACAATTATTATAAACAAGAAATGCTGCCATTTCAAACTTCGATCGATGAATACGATATAGAAGTGAATAATGGTATTGCGGTATTACAATTTAATAGAAAATAATAATATTTACCATTACATTCAAGTAAATGAATTAAATTTTCATAAGTAAAAAGTTAACAATCAAACCAAAAAAAAAAAGAAAGGGAAAAACATGAGTGGAATGACACGAGAGTTTAAGGGAGAGGGAGAGAGGTTGCGCGTAAAAGATGCGTTTAAGGAAGATGCTGGAAGAGGTATTGTAAGAATTGACCCAGATATTATCAAGTCCTCAAGTTGGAAAACTGGGGATGTTCTATCCATCTCTCATCCAGTTGCGAATAAACGATCTGCTGCCTTATTATATCCAGGAAGGGCAGAAGACAAGGGAACGGGTATTATACGAATGGACCCTTCGATAAGACGCAATTTAGATGCTTCCCTCGACGACATTGTATTTGTCAGAAAGATTGAGGCTGCACTCGCAGATAAAATCATGTTCGCGGGATTGGAAGAAGCCGTAATACTTAGGAATTCTCAACAGTTAGCAAGAAAACTTGAAAATAGAGTTATTACCAAAGAAGACATACTTAGTTTTTATTCGTATGGTAGAAGAGTTGATTTGATAGTGGTGGACTATTCCCCCAAGGCGGAAGCAGTCAGAATTCATTTAGATACTAAGATAAAGTTAAGCGAAAAGAGCCATAAAGAATTAGTTGATTTAGAAAAATCTAGAGTTACCTACGAGGATATTGGTGGTTTAGAAGAGGAAATTCAGAAAATTCGAGAAATGATCGAATTACCCATCCGTCATCCAGAATTGTTTAAAAGAATTGGCATAGATCCTCCCAAAGGAGTGTTACTTCATGGCCCACCTGGAACTGGTAAAACTTTGTTAGCAAGAGCTGTTGCTTACGAAACCGATGCTCACTTTATCACAATAAGCGGACCAGAAATTATGAGTAAATTTTATGGACAAAGCGAAGAAAATCTTCGGAAGATATTCGACGAAGCAAGACAAAATGTTCCTTCGATCATTTTCATCGATGAATTAGATTCAATTGCCCCGAAGAGAGGAGAAGTAACTGGTGAAGTTGAACGAAGAGTTGTCGCACAACTTCTTTCCTTATTAGACGGTCTTGAAGGAAGAGGAGAAATAATCGTAATTGGAGCGACAAACCGTGTAAACGATATAGACCCAGCTCTAAGAAGGCCTGGGAGATTTGATAGAGAGATAGAGATTGGTGTTCCCGATACGGATGGAAGGGAAGAAATTTTATTAATTCACACTAGGGGAATGCCGTTGTATAAAGATGTGAATCTACAAGAAATGGCGGAAAAGACTCATGGTTTTGTAGGAGCTGATGTGGAAGCACTTGCGAAAGAAGCTGCTATGTTGGCAATACGTGAAATTCTTCCGAAAATCGATTTAGATAAACCGATTCCAGTTAAGGTTCTTAACGATTTACAGATAAAAATGAAACATTTCACTGATGCTTTGACCAACATCGAACCATCTGCGTTAAGAGAAGTATTAATTACTAAGCCTACGGAAACATGGGAAGATGTCGGAGGACTGGAAGATGCAAAACAGCAATTAAGAGAAGTTATAGAATGGCCACTAAAATATCCGCTTTTATATAGTCATATGAATTCAAAACCCCCAAGCGGTATTTTACTTCATGGTCCACCTGGTACTGGAAAGACATTGATCGCTAAAGCATTAGCACACGAAAGCGAAGTAAATTTCATTAGCGTTAAAGGACCAGAATTTTTATCCAAATGGGTTGGAGAAAGCGAGAAAGCCGTGAGAGAAACATTTCGGAAAGCTAGATCAGCATCACCGTGTATAATCTTTTTCGACGAAGTCGATGCCATTGCTGGTTTACGAGGGAGAAATGCCAGTTCTCAAGTAACGGAGCAAGTAGTGTCTCAATTATTAACGGAGATGGACGGGCTAGAAGGCTTAAAAGATGTAATACTCATCGCTGCAACGAATAGACCAGATATGTTAGATCCGGCTTTATTAAGAGCGGGTAGATTTGGAAGACATATTGAAATTCCTATGCCCGATTTGGAAGCAAGAAAAAGAATCTTTCAGATTCATTTGAAGAATAAACCGCTGGACAGAAATGTGAATATAGAACGCTTAGCCGAACGATTAGAGGGTTATACAGGAGCAGATATTTCAGCAATCGCTGAGGAGGCTACTTTACTTACTATTCGAAAGGCAATAGACCAATCAATAGATACCAAAGACGAAGAGGATGTAAAAAAGGTAAAGCTAAGTGAAGAAGAGATTGAGTCCGCAATTGATAAAGTGCTGGAACACGCTGATCGTGCGCAAAAGGTTTATAATAGACACAAAAAGGAACCTTCAGAAGAGCTTTATAGATAATAATAATTTTATACAAAATACAAGAACAAGTCAATATAAAAGAGGAATGATCTAAAATGGGAGTTGAGGTTCAAGAGAAGAAAGCTAATTCCATAAACTTAGACACAATGTTAGAAATATTAGGTAACCCAACAAGAAGAGTAATTTTATCAAAATTAGCCAAAGTTCCTCACTCTACTTCCGAACTGGCGAAATCTTTAGATATATCGCGCCAGGCGGTTCATAGTCAGCTAAATATTCTAAAGGATTATGGAATTATTGAAGAGATTGACATGGAAAAACGGGGAGGAAAATATCGGATAAAAAGTAACTTATCATTGCGCGTAGATATTACACCTGATTATTATCATATAAAGTATAACTTGACTAAAAGCGAAAGTACAGATCCAACTATTCAAATTAAACAATTCGACGAAACATCTAAATATAAGAAGATTAACGCCCCCGATAAAAAAATCCGATACTTAGGAAATAGAATAAAATCTATTGAGGATAAAATTAGAACTCTAGAAAAGCAAAGGAAAGATTTGATACAAGCGAAAGAGTGTTTTATAGTAGAGCTTAAAAGTATAATGGAAGGCGCATACGAGAAAAAACTAGGAAAAAAAAGTCCTAATTTAGATAACTTAGAAAAGGAGATTTTTTATACATTATTCTTCAATACGAATAGATATTTCAATAGAATTAATCTTGATGATCTCTTGGAAGATTTATTTTTCTCGGATATGGACTTCATAAGAAGAGATCAAAATAAAGTATCCATCAAACATTTGTTAAGAGATTTGTCGCAGTTTATGGATTTTCTTAAAGAAGATGAGGACAGTTGGTTTTTTGACCTGTAAATTGCTGTCTTCTATTTAATCTATAATTTTTTTTTGCATTTTTTTACCCTCTTATAATGTTGATATTTTTTAATTTAATAGAGATTGTAATAAAAATAGTAAAAAGTGATGCGTGAAAATGGAATTATATAATTTCAAAAAAAAAATGCCTCGTATTTTTGAAAGAGTGCGAAAAGATGTTAAACGAGTGACGGGGAGGCATAGGGCAGGGCTTAGTTTAGGATTAGCAGAAATGGGAATGTTTCAGGGTGGTTTTATAGGTGGAATGCACTTCCCCCCGGGTACAGACATAGTTATGAATATTACCCCTCTTAAAATTATCCTAGAAAGGCAATCGTACGAGGTGATCTGGAGTTATACATATCACATATTGCTTCACGAATATATTCATTCGCTTGGTGTGTGGGACGAACAACAATGTCGGGCGATAACACTCAAAATTAGTGAAGAAATTTTTGAAGAAGAGAATCATCCTGCAATAATTTTGGCAAAAAACGGAATTGGTGCCTATTTTCCTAATCTCAATATTATTTACGCCCCTCCAGAGTATCGCCCCGACGGTATTCCAATTGAATATGTTAGCGGATTTGACAGTCATAGTTATTCATATTATTCTTAGAATATTTTTAGAGGAGATAAACAATTCGTGGGATAATTGCAAAATAAATAAAAATTAGAGAAAAAAATTAATCCATATTACTTTTTACTTTATTACCACATTCCGAACAATACTTAGCATTTTCTTTGACCAAAGAATTACATTCTGGGCATCTTTTAACATACTTTCCTAGCATATCAGAAAAAATCAATTGAGTTCCGCAACTTTGACAATACCTATCTGAGAGGTAAACTGATTCTCCACATTTAGTGCAATATTTTTTCGCATCGATAAATAACATTTCAGAATCGTCCTTATTTTTTTATTCCTTTTTTTCTCCATAATTCGATTAAAAATGAGTGCTGAAAATCCAGCTACTACAAATGGAATAAGCACGATGGTTAAGGCTATACCTGTGTTATAAGTTAATAGATTGGTCGTTGTGATAACAGCAATAAGGACCGTAACTAAAAACACTATGGTTTTATACCCCATATGAGTTATTAGCTTAGATGAGTTTTGGTCTTTTGAAAATAATAATAAATTTTCTGTAGCCCCTCGAGCTCTTTGCTTAAGAATATTAAAGACTGTTTTTCTTAACTGAATGTAAGTAGTAATAATGACGAGTACTAAAGATGTGAAGAAAACACCAATCACCGATAAATATAAGCGAGGTATTGATAATTCTCCAAAATTAAATGTTGATTCTACGAGATAATATCGAAACCAATCCATTGAATAGCCAACAACGAGGATTGAAATAATGTTAATGAATAAAAAAGCCATTTGAATAGTTTCTAACACGATGTTTATTTTGTATATCTTTTCTAAGTAAATATTTATTGTTATATCTCTACTCATCAAAATCATATATCCATAAACTCCTATTAGTAAGCTACCTGCGAGGATTAAGATCCCAATTGCTGGGGTAAAATTTGCAATAGATAAGCCCAAAAAGAAAATAATTATAGTTATTAATAAAATCGCAATATATGTCACAGTAAAAGGTAATGAGATTTTTGATTCTTCGAATATTTCTTTACTGAACTCTAAGTTATACTCGTTTGAAGGTTTTTTTAGAGATTTATTTGACTTGTTGGTTTTTATATCCTCTGATTTTTTGGTTCTTCTATTAATATCTTTATACAAGATATGTTTACTAATTAATTCATGGCTAGTTTTCTTAAGTCTTATATATCCAAATGCAACCATGAACCCAATTGTTCCTGATAAAACAAACATGAGTGTAACACCTAAAGGAGTAAATTCCACTTCTGGAACATTTGGATAAAATTCAACTTTTACGGTGTCGGTTAATGGAATTTCATTACCAAAAATATCAATAATAATAACTTTATAATGAAGTATCCTTAGATCACCAGGTATGTCGTCTAAAGTGCCAATAAATATAGGACTTCCTTGATCAAGTTCTAAGTCGTCCCATGAATCACCTTCGTCATATGAATACTGAACAATAACACTGTGAACATATTCAATATCATGCAAAATTTCTATTTCAAAATCATATTCTCCGGAAGAGGAATAACTCTTTGTATCTTTAAATAAACCTTCGCTTTCCCAGATAAAATTAGGAGAGTCATATTTAAAATTCGATCCACCTTCATTTAAAATATATTCGTTTCCAGCAAAGTCAATTGCTTTAATATAATATTCTACTAATCTTGTCTGAGGATTCCCCGGAATTGTTGCGATAAAATAATCACTGTAGCTATGATTCATTAATATGCTTTGCCATGTGTTACCATCTCGTTTATAATATAGATATGGGAAAAATCCCATATTATCAGTTATATTGACCGTAATTTCCAAATCATAACGAGGTATTGGATTGATATCCCTATTATTTGAGATATTAGTAATGGTTGGGATGGTATAGTCAACAAAAAACCAACCATCAATTGTATTGTTATTTCCTGCGTAATCAGTAAACTCAAGGATGTATGAATAATTCCCCTCATCAATATAATAGTTAAATTCATTTATACCATCAAAAATAATTTCAGTATCCATTTGTGAAGATAATACAACTTCTTCAGACTTAATAAATTTTCCTTCTCGATTGATAAATATTTCTCCATCATTACCGTCTTGTTGAGTTCTAATATAAAAGATCTCATCTAAATTTGAAGCAAAATCTGTGAATTGAAATAATTGAATATCCTTTGGACCTTGCCAAGTTGAACCAAGATCATATGATACTATCTCCTTATATTTAAAATCTAATTCTGGTAACTCTATATTTTCTAAATAAATAAATCTTATCTCAGGTGTGCCCGTCTTGTTATCTCGAGAAACTAAAAGATTAAGAGATGATGTATATAGACCACCATAAATAATACCCGCGCTTTTTAAGGAGGACCATTGATTAGTGGTAAAATTAAATACTGAGAACGAGATATTCATTATTTTAGTAAAATTTGGAAATGTATGGTCCATAGGTAATGATAGAAATACTAAATCATTACTAGGATCGTAAACAAGCTCTGAATCTAAATCTATATTAATAGAGTCACTGTAAGGCGGAAAAATAGTCGAATTTGTCCAGCTATTACCGTAATTATCTGATCTGAGGACTCGATATTCATCGGGAGAATACACTTGAAAACTTAGAAACATAGTGCCATTTTCAGACATAACAAAACTGGATACAGACTTAGAATTTGGTGGAAACAGAGTATTATTATAAATATTAAGTGGAGGAGAAAAAGTGCTTCCTTGATCTGTACTCTGAAATAAAAACCTTCTGAGGTTTCCCTCTTCTATATAAATTGAAACATTATTTTCACTTGCAGCACCAACCATCGAATCTATACTAAAACTTGTTTCATAAATTTTTAACGGCTCCGTCCAAGTAACCCCTAGATCATTTGACCTTGTTAAATAGATCTTATTTCTACCAGATTCAAAGGACTCGTAAACAATATACACTATTCCATTGTTTGAAATAAAGATTTTTGGATCTCTATCGTCCCAATTATTTTCTTGAACTTGATGCCAACCTCCATAAATAGGGTTTTCACTAAAGATATTTAATGAGCCTTCACAAGATTCAGTTGGAATAATATCCCATAACATTTTTGTTAACGAGATATTGGTTGATAGAGGATTAAAGTAATTATTTGGTTGCGTAAACGAGGAAAATGATGGAGGACGATTATCGATTGTAAGAAAAAGGTCAGTTTCTTTCGATGTTATATTTTCGTATATTAGATGTGCTCTTACTAACGAAGTCTCAACCGCAGTTAAATCTGCTTTCTTTCCATTCCAGAATATTTCTTTCGCATTGTTTTTAATAAAATCTCCTTTCTCTTCCCAGAATATATAATCTTCGATCACATTATACTGAACAATATCCTCATCACCTAAATAGTCTTCAACAAAGAAAAGAATATTTTCTTCATCAAAAACATAATTAACATAGGTAGAAGGAGTATACATCGTCCCCACATCTTCAAAATTACCTAATTCAGATTTGAACCAAAGGTTTGTTTCGAATGAACTACAAGTCCAATTTTCAATAATCGGGTTACTTGGTCCCTCATAATCGATATATAAGAATCTAAATTTATTTGAATTGTAATCGTAAAAGAAATCGAAATTATAGTCTAAATCGATTGTTGAGATATTTTTAAATAGAACATTATCTTCAAATGTCTGACCAGTTTGATATTGTGCCCAATGAATAGTGTCATCTACATTTGGAGCAATTGAGTAACTGGAATCATTTTTCCACATTAACCAATAATTTCCCGTTAAACGATCAACTTGGATTTTTGGTAATTTAGCAATAAAATCCTTAGAAACAGTAACATTTTTAGGTACTGTCCATGTGGTTCCATTATCGTAACTCTCTGTAAATACTAATTGATTTGACCCTCCTTTTTCAGCTTCACCTACGATCAATAAAGTTCCATCTGATCGTATTCCGATATCCATACGAGGATGACTCCCAAACATACTAAAAAGAGATTTAGCACACATCTCCTCTGCCGATCGAACTTGTAAAGGTTCACTCCATGTAGTACCATTATCCAACGATCTAATAAGCTTTAAATCTGTTTGATTAATCCACGTAGTTATAACAATTACTCCAGTTTTTGGATTGGCCGCAACTGCGGAGCCATATACATAAGTGAATAGATCAAATGGATCACTAATATTGGCAGATAGAGTTTTTATTAACTTCGGTTTCCATATTTTTCCCTTATCTTCACTTACTAACATACGAAAATGAAATTGACCAACATTTATTGTATCTAATTCTGAATAGACTAAATAC
>WJKD01000663.1 GCA_014729315.1 Promethearchaeota archaeon
ACATTATGTTTTCCCAACCACTAAAAGTTTGACGGCGCCTATAGGGCTCCGTCATGGCGGTTCGTTGGTCGCCTTAATGAGGACGTCTCGGACGTCCAGACCATCCAACGATATACATGAGTTTTTAAATCACATTATCCTTTTGCATAATTTTCTCGACAAAATCTTTAGGAGATATCTTTTTTACATTAATTTTTTTTAGAATTTTTTGATCTTGACTAATTAAATAATCCACTTCAGCAACTATCGAAGATGCGGATATTATGGCATCAGGAAGTTTAATATTGGTTTCAGCCCGAATCTTTGCCGCTTTTTGAGCGGTCTCGAGCGTCACATCAATCATTTCATAATTAAGAAGAGCTTTATTGGCGAATCGATTAGCCTTATCGCTTTCTTTGTTTTGAAAAAATCCAACAAGAACCTCTGCAAGTACTATTGTTGACATCACACCTTCAAGTTGCTTGTCCTCAATAGAATCAATTATTTTTTTACTGTATTCATATTCTGGTTCCTTATTTTTTACCGCAAGAAAGACATTAGTATCAAGACTTACTTTCATTTCCATTCATTCCTCAATTTTCTCTGAAATTCAACGCTGTTTTCAACAGGTTTGCTGTTTTCAAGAATCTCAGACATTTTTTCTTCAATTTTACTGATTGTAATTTTATCCCCTTGAATGTCAAAAATAAGCGCATCCCCCGGCTGAATTCCAAATTTTTTACGGATTTCTTTTGGAATAACTATTTGTCCTTTCTTACTCATTTTTCCAACTTCCATACCTATAAGTAAGAAATTAAAAAATAAAAATTTCCCCAAAATATATTCTATTTTTTATAAGAATGAAGAAATTAACAACCAAATTCCTAAAATCGACTCAAATATTAAAATTAATATCCCTCCGATATTCCATACCGATTTATTACCTGATTTTATTAAGTATATTATATTACCACACCCATAAATTATACTTGAAATAACTCCAAACCATCCGATGAATATAGATACGACTTCATACAAAGCAAATAGGAGAGAATAAGAAAAAGTACCAATAGAAAACAGTATTTGCGAAAAAGTAAATATTTGATTTTTTCTTTTAAGAATGGCATCACCTGACTCAACCAATTCATCTTTTTTGAATTCCTTAGCGTTTAAATATTTTTCTGCAAGATGGAAAAGGTGCAAGTAGTTTTTTTTATCGTATATTTGAATCAAGGCTTCACCTGATCGAAATGATAACCAAATGATTCCGAGGATGACATTGTAACTACTAAAGGCAATAAATAGACTTATGGCGAGACATATAATATAAATATGCTCAACGATGATGAAAATAAAACTAATTTTGAACTTTTTTAGATTTACGTTAATCTTTTTAAATTGAGTCCTTGAATCTAACTTACTAAATGTTTGATAACCGAACGCTCCACTTAGAAGGTTTGTAGCTATAATAAATAGAAAAAAGAATCCGGATAATCCAATTGCGATATTCATTATTTTTCAATTTAAGAAAAGGCTTTTCGATAAAACTAATATAAATCGTATAAAATTTAAACTTGTATCTAATTCCGTAAAAATCCTATTTAATTTTAAACTTAAATCAACTATTAGTAATAGTTGGTTAAATTAAATTATCTCGATAAGGATAACAGATTTGAATATATATAAAATTTTAATTAATATTCGTCATATTTACCGCAATAAAGTCTTGAAATGATGTGGCTAATGTATACAGTATCTCCAGCTATAATCATTACTTATAAAGTATTATGATCTATTTTTTAGGATAGATTTCATCTAATTAATTTATCTTTAAAAATGTTTTAATCCGAGGTTTTTGGCAATTTTACCAGCTATTGAAGAATATTATAAATACTTTCATAATGGAGATCGTCGCGGTATCTTTAAATTGATTATCGAGGAGTTCCAAATTGAAAAAGCAATATACCCCGGAAGCTATATCCACATCGCTCCCTCATTTTATATTCCCGAAGTGGTCTATATAGACTCTTTCAAAAAGACAGAAAAATTCTTCATTGATGACTCTATATTAGAGTTGATTAACCAAAATAAATCCTATAAAGGAGAAACTAAATTAAGATTTTATCTGGAGGACTTTTATAAACTCATTCCCGAACCCCTAAGTTCATTTGACCTTTTAATTTCCCAATATTCTGGATTTGTTTCTCAATGTTGCAAAAAATACCTTAAACCAGAAGGTTTCCTTGTTGCTAATAATAGCCACGGGGACGCAAGTATGGTTTCGTTCGATAACGATTTTAAGCTTATTGGAGTAATATATTACAGCAATAATAAATATCGGTATACAACTAAACATTTAGAGAAATATTTTATTCCTAAGCATGAGGGTTATAGAGCTACAATAGCCTATGTCAAGGAAAAAATGAAAGGAATTGTGTATACAAAATCACCAAGTGCCTATATTTTTAGAAAGGTTAGATGAGTTAATTAAAAAAAGATGTTTAAAGTAATGTTATCCTAATTTGGTTTATACTCCTCATCCTTTATTGATAATATTTTAATATCTTCACAAAATCTATTGTATAATTATAAATATTATCATTTAAAATGTTTAAAATCATATAATAATTAATTAGAGCAGAAATCGTCATTATTTTTCCAACTATGAAAAACCTTGATGAGATAAAAGATATTATAAAGAAACATAAACCTGAATTATTAGAAAAGTATTATCTAAATAGTATGAATATTTTTGGATCCTTTTCAAAGAAAAAGGAAACTTCTAAAAGCGATGTAGATATTTTGGTTGAAATTGATGGCCAAATAGGCGGGTATTTTATATAATTGAAATAATACTTGGAATATCCTATTAAACGAGATGTTAAATCAATAACTCTAAGGCTCTGAAACCATACTTAAAATCGGAGATATTGACCAGAGTGATCTATATTTGAAGAACTTAAACATATATTAATTACACTCGTAGTATTCTCCCTTGCGAATATTTCAAGTTTAATCCTTCATCCAATAACTCGTCCCTATGTTCGAAAATAATTTTCTTCAAGGTCATCTCATTTATTTGAAGCAATTCGGACAGTTCCTTTGGCGTCATATCTTCCGCTGTTTTAAAGTACTCCTTTAATTTTTCTATTATATCGAGTTCCAACTCTTCTAATTCCTTTTTCGCGGGGATACCCTTTAATTCAGCTAAAACCTGTCTGCGAATTCCGGCGAGATCGATGTCCCAAGTTTTCATAATTCTGTCTGAATTCTGATTAATCCATTCTTTAATCATCTGATAAACAACGGACGATTTTGAATTTGCGATAACTCCTTCTAACACTTCAATGATGCGATAATCTATTTCATCTAAATTGACGGTTATCCTTCGTTTATCAGTGCTAGACAGGCTAGGAGGAGTCATTTTGTAAAATTTAGAATTTTAATCGCAAATCCTTCTTATTCTAAATTTAAATAAACAAAAGTCATATTTAAATATATTGCAAAAAATGCATCACAATGATGCAGAAATGCAGCGAATATTTAAATAGGAAAATATCATACTAGTATTATCGAAATATTACCTTTTCACAAAAAGAGGAAAGAACCAATGAAAAAAGGTCGTGTTAAAAATGTTAGAATTAATGCACGTTGATCAAGAAGTTTTGCAAACGAAAGACAGGGTTACCATTGATCTCATCGACGGAGGTCGCAAATTTCTTGAACAATTCGAAGTGAATCACGAATGTTTAATAGACACCATATCGATTGTCTATCAATTTCTTCAAGTATCGGGTAAAATTCCGCACAATTTTTATAAATTCGTTATAGCAGCGTATTATATCAACCTTCGACACCCAAAGGCGTTTCCCGCTCACGAGCCTAAGAAAAAGTTTTGTAGGAAGTTTGGTATAAAAGAGAGCGCACTGGACTATTCGGTTAATAAAATAACGTCAGCGCTCTCGTGTATAAGAATCTTGGATGACAAAAATTATCCTTATTACATTTGTCCTCGCATTGATTTGGGATTTAAATCGATAAAAAATATCGTTCAAGACCAAGTTGAGAAGGCGATGATGAATTTTATGTTCTTTTGCCAACCGATCGACGCCCAAATTCTTAGCGAAGAGCTTACATCTACATTAGTATTTCAGTTAAGGATGTTTCCCGAGGAACTTTTTCGGCAATTCTACGACATAATCTCTAAACTTGTAGAAGAGGAGCTGAGCGACTTTCGCGAGTATAAGAGGATGCGAGATAAATATTTGCTTTAATATATTCTATATTTTTTATAATTCTATTCCTATCTTTATCTCTGTCACGAATACGCGTCAAGTTAGAGTTTTTTATGGATTTGTTAGCAGTGTTGGCGTATAGATTTTCGCTTCTTATTAGCATTTTTTATTAGTTATAATTCGTAAACTAAGCTCTTTAATAAGATTGGAATTTTACCATTAATAATCACATTCAATTATACATGTGTCTTAAAATAAGGAGGAGTTAAAAGGAAATGTTTGAAGTAATTTTAGCGTTTATCGTGATTTTTCTCATTGGTCTTCTTAGTTTAATCGGTTTGTTTATGATCTCAATAAAAGAGAAGACGCTTGACGGTATTTTATTTATTCTCGTTGCTTTTGCGACTGGAACTATTCTCGCTACGGCGTTATTTGACCTTATTCCCGAAGCACTTCATCACCTTGAAGAACTTAACAAGGAAGGAGCTGCATTATCGGAGAGCTATGTTTTTTTTATAGTCATTTTAGGTTTTGTAGCGTTTTTTATAATTGAAAGATTTATATATTGGTTCCACGGACACGCGCACCAACACGAGGACCAACTTGTATGCTACACTAATAGATTGGAGGGAACAGAAGGTTTAGAATCTAAGAAGAACATTAAGAGCTTTGTATTTCTTAATTTGATTGGCGATGGCCTGCATAATTTTCTGGATGGAGTAATAATAATGGTTGGGTTCTTAAGCGATTTTACTACGGGAATTATTATAACATTAGCCGTTTTATTTCACGAGCTCCCTCAAGAAATTGGAGATTTTGGAATATTAATGTATGGGGGATTTACTAAACAACGAGCGCTTTTCTATAACTTCGTTAGCGCTATGATAGCAATTCTAGGAGGGATAGTCGCATTTATTCTATCTGGATTAGTGGAAACCTTTAATTTGGTGTTTCTAGCGTTTTCTGCGGGAGGCTTTATCTATATAGCTTGCACTGAGCTTATGCCTGAACTCTTAAAGCAAAGAAACGCTAAGAAATCAGTAGTTCAAACGATCTTGTTTTTATGTGGGTTAGGTCTTATTATATCATTGATATATATATTACCACACGCACATTAGAAAGTTAAGGTTAATTAATTAGCAATCTAAATTAATAAATCTCTTTTTTATATTTTTTCTTATTTGGACAAATTAACAGACTTCTGCTTTCTCAAGTTTTAATTTCTGAAGAAGCAATATAGAGGTGAGTTCTTCTTGAATCTCGTTGGAATAAGTGTCAGCGAGGTCCTTCATCGAATTTTCGAACTTTTCTCTCTGTGTTTTGTCTAAACCCGTGAGAATAGGATTTAACATAAATTGCTCTTTAATCTTTTTCTTTCTCCATTGGAGCCTGCTATCAGGATTTATAGCTACTTCGGTAAACTTTTGAGCTATAAAAGAGCTTATGATTTCAAGGATGTCAGATCTTGTTATATCATGCCTGAAACAACGATTTCTTATATACTTGGACATCGTTCTAAATCCAAATTTTTTTGTGTATCGCTTCAATTGTTCTTTTTCGTATTCTGTGAGCAGAAAAGCTAAGTAGCATTTTCTCTTTATTTTGTTAGATTTCTTTTTTGTAAAAAGAAGCTTTTTTTCATAATGAGTTTCAGAAAAGATTTTGCTTTCAGGTTTTTTTAGATCGCGTTTTATCCAAGTCTTATTACGACAAGTGCTATTCTTTGAAGATTCGGCCCAAAATTTTTTTCCGATAATGCTCATCAGTTTATCTGTTAATTCTGAATTCGTCATCGGGTTGTAGAGACATTTATCGCGAATAAATTGGGACATTGAGGTACATTTACAACTTTGCGTCAAGTCTTTTAATCGATCCTTTTCTGATTTGGATAACCAAAGCCCTACTCGGCAATTTCTTTTATTTCTCCTACTTGGCGCGTCCGTTATGATTTTCTTCATAATCATAAATGATTTTAGTGTCTCACGATCTTTTTTCCAAAATTAAATTGAGAGTGTTTTAGAATACAAACCCCCCGAAAAAAAGAATTATAAATAATAAAAAAATCATAGTATTTATTTGTTTACATGGGTTAGATGTGGATTTGTATGCTGAAAATCTAATTAAAATTAGGTCTTTTATCTTGCCACGGAGCAAGTTGCTCAAAAGCTTGTGAAACTTGTAAAACAGTAACTTCGTCGTATCTATGTCCGATTATTTGCATGCCAATTGGTAATCCTTCCTTGGAAAAACCGCATGGGATCGTAGCTGCTGGGTGTCCTGTTAAATTAAATGGAAAGGTAAAGGGTTGCCAACCGGTGGGACTAACTCCTATTCCATTTATTTTCTGGGGAAACATCTTGCCTAACTCGAATGCTGGTATTGCCGTCGTCGGCGTAATCAAAATATCGTAATTTTTAAGAAACTTATACATTTTTCTATAATACTGCTGACGTTGTTTTAACGCTTTAGTAATACCAGTTCCTGTGAATGTAAGACCAGCTTCGATAAGTTTAATAAAATCGGGATCCATTTTATCCCTCCATTTTTTCAAATATGAACCCAAATTTTGGGCAAATTGAGCCGTATAGAGCGTATTAAACGCCATTTTTGGAGGTTTCAAGTTAGTCTTAACCTCTTCAATATCCCACTCAAATTCTTGAAGTTTAAAGGCAGAATTCCTTACAACATTCTCAACCTCTGGGTCAATCACTTTTGCGTATCCCAAATCAATCGAAAGACTCATTTTTAGTTGGGTTGGTTTGTCTTCGACCTTTTCGTAATACGAAATATTATCTTCTGGTAAGGAATATTGATCCCCCTGATGAGGGCCCTTCATAACATCTAGCATTAAGGCCGCGTCCTTCACATAATTAGCGATAGGACCGTAATGAGATAAATTAAACGACATTCCAAAATGAGGATAGGTGGGCACTCTTCCTAATGTGGGTTTAATTCCGTAGACTCCACAGAAACACGCAGGATGTCGAATTGATCCCCCACCGTCTGAAGAAAGAGACAATGGGCCAATACCGCTTGCAACAGCCGCTGCTCCCCCACCAGTAGATCCCCCCGGAGTTCTATCGAGCTTCCAAGGATTTTTCGATACGCCAAAAATTTTGTTATGCGTTACTCCTGCGTAACCGAATTCAGGAGAATTAGTTTTCCCGAGCATTACGATTCCTTCTTTTTTCAAGCGAGCTACCGCAACAGTATCTTCTTCGGGAATAAAATCTTTAAAAATAAGAGATCCGAACGTGGTTCTAATTCCCTTAGTATACATAAGTTCTTTAATAGTGGTAGGAACTCCTTCCAGTAATCCTAATTTTTCTCCTTCCCTTATCTTTCGGTCCGATTCTTTTGCCATTTTTCTGGCTAAATCGAAGGTCTTAGTTGTGTAGGCGTTTATTATCGGATCAATTTTCTCAATCCGTTCAATTAGTCTTTCTGTGATTTCGGTAGAAGTGAGATCTTGAGAAATAATTTTTTCTCTCATCTCGCACGCAGACAAATAACATATTTCTTCACTTTTCACGTAAAATCATCTCTTCTTAAAAAAGTATAGTATTAAATTGATTTCTACTTTTATAATTATTTTCTTATAACTGATTTATACCGCAAAATAAAAAAAGAAAAAAAAAGACTATTTAGTTTTAAGCTTAATTCCTGCTTTTCTACAATTAGATTCGATAAAATTTAGAAACGATTGTTTCGTTTCTTCACCTTCCATAGGTCTATAATAATTAAATATTTCTTTTCCGTATTGTTTCAATTCCACTTTTGGTCCTCCTATTGCCGTAACAGCTTCAATTTGAAAATCATTTCCCTCAAAATAATGGATTCCGTTTTGGACATAGTACCGCAGTTTCAGATATTTCATTACATTATATTCTTCGATATCTTCAACAAGAACTCTGACAAGATCAATACTCATATTAGGATAATATTTTTCTGCTTGAAGGATTTCGTAAAGCTCGTTCATGTTTTCGGTTAGTGTTTTCCATTCCTTTCTTTCTGTCAATCTATTAATAAGCCACCAAGATAACACTGCGAATAGGGTCGCAATTACACCACCTATTATCTCAGAAATACTAATTAGTTCTAATAAACCTGTTTGAAATATTATTTTAATCAACTTCCATCTGTTTTTGAAAATTATATATTTTAAATTTGGAATAGTAATCGAAAATCATTAATTTCATTTAAGGTTTAATGGACCAATATTGAAATAATTATCATAATAAGAATTGACCTAATATCTTTTGATAATAAATTCTGAAGAAATATGATTAGATTTTTTCAATGGCATAATGTTAAATCTATATTATTTTATATATAGAACATAATTCGTTCTATATTGAAAGCATAAAATATGTGAAATATTAATTATACTTATTCGTGCTTGTTATTCATGCCGCCTATTAACCTTCCTAAATATTTCTGGCCGATGTTTGTGCTTATTTTAATTTTTCTTATTGGACTCGTAATAATTTTTGCATTGATTGGCCTTACAGAGTATATTATTCATGTATTTATAGCTATAGGGATTTTTATTTTGCTTGTATTGCTTCTAATCTTCAAATATTGTTAAACTCATATTAAAGCAGAAATGATGCTTAATTCTTATATAATGGTTAAACTTTTTTTAGATAAGCCTAAATTCAATATAAGCTAAGGAGCAGAGGATTTTATAGATCTTCGTTTAAGAGAAAAACAAAAAGTTTTAATTCTCGCCCGCATATTATACATACATAGAATAAGGGGCCATATTTTAAATTTTGGAATTTATATAAAATTTCAAAAATCAAGATTTCCCACTTATCTTTTCAACAAAAATCGAGGTAATTGAATATGAATGATTTAAATAACCAATATAATAAGTTAGCTATTAGTTTTGAAATTCTTTCAGCATCTAGCAGTTCGAATCTAGTTGGAAAAGTAGTCAATTCAAAATTAATCGGACTTGAATCTAAAAAAAGTTTAATAAATAGAGATAAGACTCATCAGTTTTATTCCTTTCCAAAATATTACGATCTAGCATTCAATAGAGATGTAGACAATGACATACAGTTTTTCATTAAATGTTTTAAAGAATACTCTGATATCGATGTTCAAAAGATCTTGGAACCCGCTTGTGGAACAGGAATATTTCTAGAAAATTTCCCCGAATATGGCTATAAGATTTTGGGTTATGATCTAAGCGAAGAAATGGTCGAATATTCAATAGAAAGGCTAAATAAATTGGGGATAAATCAAGAATTGGCAAGTACGATAGTAGGAAATATGAAAGATTTAGAATTCAAATCCGATTTCGATGCGGCAATAATTTGCATTAATAGTTTAGGTTATCTTACTCAAGAAGACGATATTATTTCTCACTTTAAAGTAATGGGAAAATCAATCAAAGAGGGCGGAATTTATATCATTGAATTAAGCTGCAAATGCGAGGATTTGGCAAGCGAAAAAAAGCCAGACGATACGTGGCAAGTGAAAAACGATGGTATAGAAATTAAAATGAGTTGGATCATCGATCGATACGACATCAGGAATAGAATACGACACATTAATTTTCAAATGAATGTAAATGATAACGGTAAAAACTTAGTTCTAGAAGAAG
>WJKD01000664.1 GCA_014729315.1 Promethearchaeota archaeon
AAATGAAGAGTAATTTAAGATATGGAATCGTTTTACTCTCATTAGGCTTAATTATTTTGCTTTTAACGATATTATCTCTATTAGGATTATTCTTATTTTTTGTTTAGTAAACACTTCTTAGAACTATATTTTGTAAAATCACTATAAGGAGTGATGAAAAAAGTCTCCTTAGAATTGTTCCAAACAAGAAAATAGACGACTGCTTTTAAAAAATTAGAATTTATATTATTCCCAATTCTTTTTCTAATATTTTTCTCATCTTTTCTCTTTCAAAACCAGACATTTGCTCTGAAGAGCTACCAATCGAATTGTAATCGTCAGGAAATTGGTTTAATAACTTTTCAAATAAGTGATTAATTCTGGAAGTAATTGAGTCTGATCGTGGATTTTTCACATAATTATCCAATATTAATTCATTTTCTATCATGTCTGTTTTTTTCCCGTGTTCTTATTTATGATATTATTATTATTTTTAATGATATTCTATTTAGTCAGTATATAATTAATTTGTATTCGAGATGTTTAAATTGAGAAATTTTTTAAATTAGCAATAAAATGATTCACACTTTTTTAAACGAAAAACTCTAATTCACTTCAGTCTTTAAGATGATCACGAGCTGCTTTTTCTCGGATTCAGTTAGATTTTGAAGAGATTTTCCTTTTTCCAGAAATTCTTCGGGAAATTTCTTGCGTAAGGCTCTCATCAAATTATGAATTCCAATTCCGCTATCTACCAATTTAATGTTCTTGTCGTCTGCTACTAAAACCACATTATACATTAGCATAATTATTCAGTTTATTTTCCTTTAGTATATCATATTTCAAAGGATAATTAACTATTTTCTCAATAAATTAGGTGAACCCTAATATTCTATATAGAAGCCTATTCATAAATCAATCTCAGTTGGTATACGATTAGTGATAGAAAAAGTATTTTTCTCATCACTTTTTATATAATTACTAACAGAAATTTTGATAAATGTCAATGAAACGGATCGTAATTTTTGGAGCTTCGGGCAAATTAGGACAAAATTTTTGTCATTATTCTCTTGAAAAAGGATATGAAACTGTTGCTGTAGACAAAATTCATTCTAATAACGATAATTTAATAAATGAGCAGAATCTAATAGAAAAACGGGGTGATGTTAAAGATTACCTTTTTTTGAAATCTCTTCTTAAAAATGGAGATAGAATCGTTTACAGCGTTAGAAACAAAAAGAATAAAACTTGGACAAACGATACTTCCTCGGGAATACTTAATATAATCAAAACCTCAGAACAAATCTCAATTTCTCGTCTTATTTATGTTGGTGGAGCAGGAATATTAAAAGCAAAGAATGGAGCATTGAGGGGCGAGCAACATATCCCAACCGACATAAAACTTCTATATAAGGAGCACCTGAAATCTTATAATTTGCTGAGAGAAGGTAATCTGGATTGGACGATTATTTGTCCCCCGAGAATGGGTGATATGAAGAAAAATAAAGAAATTAGATGGAAAATTAATTATCTGCCAAAAAATAGTAGACCAATCTCTTACAGGGCTGTGGCTAAGTTTGCGGTAGATATAATAGAATCGTCAAAGCTTTCAAAGAAAAGAATTGGTATCTGTTTCTAAAATTTATTAAAAATATAATCAATAAGCTAATCATTTTAGTTTTGGTTTCTATGGATTGATTTGTAAAATGATAAATTTAAGTAATAGCTACATTCTATAATTATTTGAGCGAAATATTTCTCAAAAGAAATCAAATAAATATACGTAAAATTAGCACCTAATTGAGTCAAAAAAATACTAATCACTTATTTGTTGAAATAATGAATGAAGATGTATACTATCAATTACGAAAGTTTCTAGATAAAAAGCCCATTGGATTCCCGAGTACAAAAGAAGAAACTGAGATCGAAATTCTAAAGCGGCTTTTTACTGAAGAGGAAGCAAGAATCGCTCTGCTTCTTAACGCAATACCCGAACCAGCTTCGAGGATAGCCCGTCGAGGGAAGCTTGAACTCGATAAATTAAAGTCAACGCTCAGCGAAATGGCTAAAAAAGGACTTGTTTTCAAGGTAAAGCGGAACGATAAAACATTCTACAATTCCGCTCCCTTTATGATAGGCTTGTACGAATATTCGGTCAAGAAGATAGATAAAAGACTAGCGGAGCTCTACAGAAAATACTATGATCACGCCTTTCTTCACGAATTAGGCTCTAGCAATGTGCCTGGATTTAAAGTAATCCCTCTCGAAGAAACAATAGAGTCCGATATCGTCTTATATCCTTATCAGCAATTAGAACAATCAATCAAAAAAGCAAGATCTATTGCGGTTACTGAATGCATTTGTCGAAAAGAGGCTCGTATTTTAGGAGATGGATGCGATTTTCCTATAGAAACTTGTCTCAGTTTCGGAGCAGCGGCGGAATTCTATATTGAAAACGAGATGGGGAGAAGAATTTCCGCAGAAGAAGCTATAAACATTGTTAAAGCCGCAGATGAGGCAGGATTAGTTCATGCGGGAGCTAATACCAAGCATTTATCGAACCTATGCAATTGCTGTCCTTGCTGTTGCGCTTCTATGAAAGGTATTACGAAGTTCGGAATGGAGAAACATAGATTTTTAAACGCAATATTTGAATCGATAGTTTCAGAGGAGGACTGTATTGGATGCGGAAACTGTATTGATCGTTGTCCTGTTGGAGCCATTGAAATTAAGGAATTTGCAATAATGGATCGAGATAAATGTTTAGGTTGTGGTTTGTGCTCAACTGCTTGCCCCGAACAAGCAATAAAAATAGTCCCACGTGATGGAATGGAAGAACCGTTTAAAAGAATGCTAGAATTAGGCAGAGAGATCATGCAGGGTAAGTTAGAAAATCAAAGAAGGAAAAATAGGAGTGAAAAAAAAGCAAAATAAAATTCTGAAACCGTGAAAAATTCATAATCTTTTAATTCTTTCTCTAAATCTTTACAACATAAACATATTTCAATTAATTAAAAGGTAAATATTATGTTTTTAATGGAATTTTCGCTTGAAACACAGATATCGGGAGCCTTGACTTTAATCGCAGTATTATTTTCAATTTTTTTAAGCAGTCTAGTACTTATTCGAGCGATAAAGCAAAATGAAAGGATTCTATACTTATTCTTTCTGACGTTATTATTTGCATTTACTCCTTGGTTTCCTACAGCTTTTGGATATTTATATTGGTTATTCACGAGAGGAGAATTAAGCTACGAATTTTATATTGTACTAGGGCTAGCATTCTCACCCATAGGAATCGTTGCTTGGATAGACATTTATCTTACTACCATCCATCCCAAAATCAAACGACCGTTATTAATCTTCTACGAAATATTTAGTGTCATTTTTGAAGTTTATTTGATTTATTTCCTTTTCTTTGCTCCGAATGCTCCAGTAGAATCGATGCTAGGGACGGTAAACGAGTTGCGCACCAACTTTTCAGGATTTTTATTAATTTATTCATTAATTTCTGTGGTGATCGTGTGTTTCTCAGGGATTCATTTTGCGGTGGTATCTATAAAAAGGGGTTCCAAAACTGAGACAATATGGAAAGGGAGGTTTTTGTCGATTGGATTTACTATATTTTTTGTCCAGCTTGTCCTTGATTCAATTATTCCTTCGAACTTTTTAGCTCCCGTAATTATTTTACGAATTTTGCTTATCATAACGATTTTCTTTTTGTATCTCGGATTTATCCTTCCTAATTGGATGAAAAAGGCATTATCAATTGAATAATCCTCTCTAATTCCTTTTTTTTTATATTTTTTTGACGAATTGAACAATACTGGGAAAAACTATACTTCAAAAAGTATTATTCTAATTATCGACTATCTGAAATTGTCAAAATTATTAAACAAAAGAATTAAGAGATAATTGTTATGAAAATTGGTCTTAACTCATTATCAAATTTAGCCCGTTTAAGAAAAGATATTAAACGAAAAAGAATCTCGAGCTACGATAAAACTGGAGCTAACGCAGATTTTTTTACATTTCAAGGCAAAGAAGAGCGAGAGATTTGCGATATTAACGGCCCAGGGTGCATTAAACATATAT